>JAHECH010000346.1 GCA_024641835.1 Deltaproteobacteria bacterium | reverse complement strand
GCCGGGTACCTTGTCTCCGGTAAAGCTAAACAGAGAGCCTGCTTTGACCTTTACTTTCGCCAGACCCCTGATGGCGGTGGATTTTGTGTGTTTGCTGGCCTTCAAAGCGTCATTGACTACGTGAGCAAGCTCAAAATCTATCCAGACGATTTGGAGTATCTGGCAAGCCTCGGGATCTTCTCAAAAGAGGCGATCGAAGGGCTTGGTAAGGGAATAAAATTCACCGGTGACATCTGGGCTGTTCCCGAGGGTAGCGTGGTCTTTCCCAACGAGCCCCTGATACGGGTGGTCGGCCCGATCCCCGAAGCCCAAATCCTGGAGACGACCATGCTGGCGATGGTGGGACATCAAACGCTCATAGCGACCAAGGCTGCCCGCATGATCACTGCTACCCACGGTGCTCCGGTGGTGGACTTCGGTACTCGTCGCGCTCACGGCGTAGAGGCGGCGCTCTATGGCGCCAGAGCTGCTTATATTGGAGGTTGCGAAGGGACATCCAATACGAAAGCGGGCAAGCTTTTTGGAATTCCCGTGAGAGGGACGCACGCCCACAGCTGGGTCGAGAGCTTTGATTACGAGGTCGATGCGTTTCGCACCTACTCCAAGGCATTCCCCGACAACTGCGTCCTTCTTGTGGATACTTACGATGTCGTTGAGGGTGTTCGCCAAGCCATTAAAGTGGCGGAAGAAATGCGCGCGTCGGGTAAAAGCCTGAGAGGCATACGCATCGACAGCGGTGACCTAGCCTACTATTCCAAGACGGCACGCCATCTCCTGGATGAGGCTGGCTTCCCGGACATCAAAATTCTGGCCAGCAGCGATCTCGACGAATGGATTATCGAAAGCCTGAGAGAGCAGGGCGCTCGGATTGATGTGTGGTGCGTGGGGACCAGACTGATGACATCATTTCAGACCCCTGCCCTCGGGGTGGTCTACAAACTTATGGCAGCCGACAGGGGAGACGGGATTCTCAGGCCCAAGATCAAGATATCCGAGAACCCGGAGAAGGTGACCAACCCCGGGGTCAAAAAAATCATCCGGTTTTATAACCCGAAAGGTCACATGATAGGAGATTTACTGGCCGACCTTGATGAGCCGGTGCCCTCTGGAAGGCTCGTGACTGCCCATCACCTCATGTACGAGTACATGAGGAAAACGTATAGGCCCCCCTATGAAGCGAGAGAGATCATGGTCCCCATATTCAAAGATGGCAAGCAGGTCTATGACCCTCCCTCACTTGATAAGATCAGAAAACATGCGGCCGAGGAGATACGGAGCCTTGAGGATGAAACCAAGCGTTTTTCCAACCCCCACATTTATAAGGTTTCCTTGTCTGACAAGCTTAATCAAATGAAAAAGACCCTTCTCGCTCGGCATCATGAAAAGAATGCCAACCCGGCGAAGGCGTAGTATGGTGTCCCAGAAATATTTTGAATTTCCCACCTCGCTGTGGCGATGTTTTGCCTCACTTTTGCAACCTCCTATATGAGTCTCAGCTCATTCGCCCTGATGATGGGGCTCGGAGCTGGTCTTTACCTGCCGAGTGCGATTCCCTTTCTGACCCGCACGATCCGGCCTGAGAAATGGGGCAAAGCGATCGCTTTGCGCAGGGTAAAAGTCCCCTTTCGGGGCAGGAAATGGGTTATGATATTCATGTAATCTTACATTTAAAAGATAAGCCCCTGGCGGGTACTTCCCTTGCGAGGATATTCTTTCCTCCACCCCTCTTACGGGGGAAGGAAAAACGTGCTACCATGCTGTTTGGTTTGATTCGGGCAATTTTTCGCTCATAGCTTTAAGCTAGTGTCAAATTGAACTAAAAGGAGTGCCATTTCGAAGGAGCGAAGCGACTGAGAAATCTTTGGATTGGTTCAATAAAGATTTCTCCCTTCGGTCGAAATGACAAGGAAATAAGTACGTTTACTTTTCCAACGTGATACTAGAAAGGGAACATACATATGAGCACGAAGGATTTCAAACCCGCTCCAAACTTTATCCGAGAAATGATCAGGGCCGACCTGGAAACGAACAGGTATGATGGGCGAGTTCATACACGCTTTCCCCCTGAGCCTAACGGCTACCTCCACATCGGCCACGCCAAATCCATTTGCCTCAATTTCGGTCTTGCTGCGGAGTTCAGGGGTCTGTGCAACTTGCGTTTCGATGATACAAACCCAACCAAAGAAGAGGTCGAGTATGTTGAATCCATCAAACAGGACGTGAGGTGGCTCGGTTTTGACTGGGACGATCGGGAATACTATGCTTCAGATTATTTCGAACAGCTGTACGAATGGGCAATCCAGCTCATCAAAGCGGGCAGGGCCTATGTTTGCGATCTCAATGCGGACCAAATTAGGGAACACCGAGGAACCCTTACCGAACCTGGCAAGGACAGCCCTTACCGAAACCGCTCGGTGGAAGAAAACCTCGATCTCTTTCAACGCATGAAAGCGGGTGAATTTCCTGACGGCTCTAGGGTTCTCCGAGCGAAAATCGACATGGCTTCTCCCAACTTGAACATGCGTGATCCGGTGATGTATCGCATTCTCCACGCTGATCATCACCGGACGGGGAGTAAGTGGTGCATCTATCCCATG
Source organism: Deltaproteobacteria bacterium (assembly GCA_024641835.1). Classification (GTDB taxonomy): domain Bacteria; phylum Desulfobacterota; class DSM-4660; order Desulfatiglandales; family HGW-15; genus JAHECH01. The sequence continues at coordinate 2,844 of JAHECH010000346.1, read as the reverse complement.
TATGATTTCGCTCACGGTCAGAGCGACTCCATAGAAAGAATTACCCATTCCATCTGCACCCTGGAATTCGAGGATCACCGTCCCTTGTATGACTGGTTCCTAGATGCTCTGGAGGTCTACCACCCTCAGCAGATTGAGTTTGCCCGCCTCAACCTGAGCCATACAATGATGAGCAAACGCAAGCTTCTCCAGTTAGTCCAGGAAGGATACGTCTCAGGATGGGATGATCCCCGGATGCCCACCATATCCGGCTTGAGGCGCCGTGGTTACACGCCGGAGTCGGTACGGAACTTCTGTGAAAGAATCGGGGTGGCGAAAAGGGACAGTATGGTTGACATTGCCCTCCTTGAGCATTGCATCCGAGAGGATTTGAACAAGTCGGCCCCGCGCGTGATGGCTGTGCTCAGGCCGCTCAAAGTGATTATTGAAAACTACCCGGAAGGCGAGACGGAAGAACTGGAATGCCTGAACAACCCGGAAGACCTGAGCATGGGGACAAGGAAGGTCCCCTTTTCTCGTGAAATCTATATCGAGGAAGAGGACTTTCTTGAGGATCCGCCCATGAAGTTCTACCGCTTGGCGCCGGGCCGCGAAGTCCGGCTCCGCTATGCCTACTTCATCAAGTGCATCAGAGCAGTCAAAGATGAAAAAACGGGCAAAGTCATTGAGCTTCATTGCACCTACGACCCTAAAACACAGGGCGGAGATGCGCCTGACGGCCGCAAAGTGAGGGCGACCTTGCACTGGGTCTCCGCACCCCAAGCGATTCCCGCCGAGGTGCGGCTCTACGATAAGCTCTTGACCAGACCCAATCCGAGCGATGAGGAAGGTGGGCTCGATTTCAGGGCCTTCTTAAATCCCCATTCCCTTGAAACCCTCACGTCCTGCCGTGTGGAGCCAAGCCTGGCTGGAGCTGAACCTGGAAGCCGATATCAATTTGAAAGGATGGGATACTACTGCGCCGACCTTGTGGACTCGCGGAAGGGGCAACTGGTTTTTAACAGGACAGTAACCCTCCGTGATGAGTGGGCAAAGATCCAAAAGGAGGAGGGGAGAGAGCCTGCCCGGAAGGTTGTTGCGCCAAAACCTGAGCCAACTCCTTCCGCTGCTGAGAAAGGGGCCGGTGTGCCGACGATCGCCGAGATGATCACCATGGAGGATTTCTCGAGGATTGACCTGCGCGTGGGGATCGTCCGGGAAGCCAGCCTCGTGGAGGGCGCAGATAAGCTTCTGAAACTCAGGGTGGATCTGGGGGAAGGCCTCCTGCGGCAGATCTTTGCGGGAATACGGTCTGCCTACCCGGATCCTCAGAAGCTCGTAGGCCAGCAGGTAATGGTTGTGGCCAACTTGAAGCCCCGGCAGATGAAGTTCGGGCTCTCAGAAGGCATGATTCTTGCCGGCGTCGGGAAGAAAAGCCTTGGGATTGCCACCTTTGACGCTAAGCTGAATCCAGGAGATAAAGTCTCCTGAAGGAGATAAAGTCTCCTAAAGGAGATAAAGTCTCCTGAAGGAGATAAAGTCTCCTGAAGGAGATAAAGTCTCTTAAGCGTCAGGGCCCAGAGGCCCTGGGGTGGGATCTCGCTTTTTGTTTACTTCTTGTTTCGGATGGTTATTGGTATTATACTTTCAGGCTAGGATTACTTGCGGTCAAGGTGCGGTATATCTTTTTTTGAACAAGAAGGTGCTCATGACGAATTTTACCAGACCCCGCCAGGCGGCGAGGTTTTTTTTAAGCGGCTTGGTTATCTTGGCAGCTTGCTCCCGTGGTCCGGCGGCTGAGGAACCCAAAGCTAACTCCAAGGAAAAACCAGCTGTTCCCGTAACCGTGGCCGTTGTTCTATCCAAGGATGTTCCGGTGCAGGCAACTGCCATCGGCAACGTAGAAGCCTACTCGACAGTGAGTGTGAAATCCCGTGCTGGTGGAGAGCTGGTGGGAGTCCACTTCCAGGAGGGCCAGGAAGTCAAAGAAGGGGATCTTCTTTTCACTATCGATAAGGCTCCTTATGAGGTCGCTTTAAAGGAGGCTCAAGCAAGGCTGGAAAAGGACCAGGCTCTGGCTCGGAAGGCACAGGATGATGTGAGGCGGAATATGCCTCTTGCGGAAAAAGACTTTGTCAGCCGGCAAGCGTACGAGCAGTATAAGAGCACTTCAGAGGCAACGGAGGCTGAGGTCAAAGCAGACGTCGCGGCCATCGAAAACCTCCAGCTCCAATTGAATTACTGCACAATCCGGTCCCCCATTTCGGGCCGGACAGGCAGCCTGCTCATCCAGCGAGGCAACCTGGTCAAGGCGAATGACGACAATAAATTCCTCGTGACTATCTATCAGATTCAACCCATCTACGTGACCTTTGCTGTCCCGGAAAAATACCTGGGTGATATCAATACGGCCATGAAAGAAACAAAGCCTGAGGTGCAGGCTTACGTCACTGGGGATAGACGGAGTACGGATTCCCTCTCGGGCACGCTCACCTTTGTGAACAACACGGTGGATGTTTCTACGGCAACGATTCGCCTCAAAGCTTCCTTCCCGAACAAGGATCGTCGTCTCTGGCCGGGGCAGACCGTCAATGTGGTTCTTACCCTGGGCATGCAGCCAAAGGCAGTGGTGGTGCCCAGCCAGGCCATTCAAAGCAGCCAGTCCGGACCCTATGCTTTTGTGGTCAAACAGGACAGCACGGCTGAAATGCGGCCGGTCGTTGTAGCCCGCAACACAAACGGAGAAGCCGTCATCGAGAAGGGTCTCTCCCCGGGAGAAACCGTGGTCACGGATGGCCAACTCTCCCTCATTCCTGGTACCAGGGTGAGCATTAAAGGTCAGAACTCCAATCAGAAAGAGGGCCT
>JAHECH010000345.1 GCA_024641835.1 Deltaproteobacteria bacterium | reverse complement strand
CCCCTTACCAGCCAGATGCTCAATTTGATCAAAAACAGTTCCTTGGCCGTGGCCATCGGATATCCCGACTTCGTCTCTGTGGCCAACACAACGATCAACCAGACAGGCCAGTCCATTGAAGGCGTCGCCCTGATCATGGCTGTCTATCTCGTTTTCAGCCTTTCTACTTCAGCCTTTATGAACTGGTACAACAAACGAGTGGCCCTCGTCGAGAGGTAGTAGTTTAAGGTTAGAGTAAAAAGAGAGAAGCAAACCGTGACGGGAACCAAAGCAATAGAAGCCGACGATATTAAGCCCCCTATCACGAGCATTGGCGTCATAGGTTGGGCGAGAACGAACCTTTTCAGCAGTGTTTTAAACTCGATTCTCACCATTTTGACCCTCCTTTTGCTCTGGAAAGTCGTGCCTCCTGTCTTCCGATGGGCTTTTGTTGACAGTTCGTGGTTCACAGGCAGTCAGGCCTGCAGGCAAGCTACCGGGGCTTGTTGGTCCGTCATTTCCGCGAACTATCGCTTTATTCTCTTCGGGTTTTTCCCTTACGAACAGCAATGGCGGCCCCTCGTCGCTATGATCGTTCTCTTTGGTCTTCTCATCTATAGCAGGAATCGGAAGCACTGGAAGAAAGCTCTAGCCTACGCCTGGCTAGCCGGGCTTTTCACTATGGGTCTCCTGATGAAAGGAGGACTTTTCGGACTGACGTCGGTGGAAACGACCCAGTGGGGAGGCTTACCCCTCACCCTTTTGCTCGCAGTGTTCGGCTTGACCGCTGCCTATCCTCTGGGGGTCATCCTCGCGCTAGGGCGGCGCTCAAGAATGCCTGCTGTCAAAGCTCTGAGCGTCCTCTATATTGAACTCATCCGCGGCGTCCCCTTGATCAGCCTCCTCTTCATGTCCTCCATCATCTTCCCCCTGTTTCTGCCTGAAGGTGTAACCTTCAATAAGATTCTGCGAGCTCAGGTGGCCATCATCCTCTTCACGGCTGCCTACATTGCCGAGGTGGTGAGAGGAGGACTCCAGGGGATTTCGCGGGGACAATACGAAGCGGCTGAAGCATTGGGATTGAACTATCTCCTCACCATGAGGCTGGTGATTCTGCCTCAGGCCTTGAAGATCGTGATTCCGCCTTCAGTGAGCATCCTCATTTCCGCGTTCAAGGATACATCCCTCGTGGTCATCATTGCGCTCTTTGATATCCTGAGGACTACCCAGACCGTGCTCTCCAACCCGGAATGGATGGGGTTCAGCCGCGAAGCCTATGTCTTTGTTGCGATCCTGTATTTCTTAGGTTGCTTTTCCATGTCCAATTACAGCCGGAAGCTGGAAAGGGAACTTTCTATGGGGCGATGATGGAGTGTAAAAGAATGGAGTGCTGGGGTACCGGAGTATTGGAGTATTGGAAAACCCAAGCCCCCATTGCTCCGATACTATAAATCTGTTAGGCTCCAACATTGCAGAATAAAATTGAATGAGGCGATGATGAACCAGGAACAAGCTAGAGACGCGGCAACTGAATCGTCACAGAAACCCATGATTGAAATCATGGATGTGCACAAGTGGTTTGGTGAATTCCACGTCCTCCAAGGCATCGACTTGAACGTAGACAAGCAAGAACGGATTGTCGTCTGCGGTCCTTCCGGGTCCGGAAAATCAACCCTGATTCGCTGCATCAATCGGCTGGAGGAACATCAACGGGGCCGCATCGTCGTGGATGGGATCGAGCTTACCAATAACATCAAGAACATTGAAAAAGTCCGTGCGGAAGTCGGCATGGTCTTCCAGCACTTCAACCTCTTCCCACATCTTACCATTGTTGACAATCTGACTTTAGGCCCTATGTGGGTTCGAAAGGTTCCTAAGAAAGAAGCGGAAGAAGCGGCCATGTATTACCTGGAAAAGGTGCACATTGCTGAGCAGGCCCGGAAATATCCCGGCCAGCTCTCCGGAGGCCAGCAACAGCGCGTCGCTATCGCGCGAAGCCTCTCCATGAACCCAAAGGTCATGCTATTCGATGAGCCCACGTCTGCACTTGACCCCGAAATGATTAAAGAAGTACTGGACGTGATGATTGATCTCGCAAAGGAAGGCATGACCATGATCGTGGTCACCCATGAAATGGGCTTTGCCAGGAGCGTTGCCCACAGGGTTCTTTTCATGGACTTCGGAAAGATCGTTGAAGGGAATACCCCGGAGGAATTCTTCGCGAACCCTCAGCATGAGCGGACAAGACTCTTCTTAAGCCAAATCCTCCACTAGCAGGCTGATGAAAAACGCCCATCTGCGTCGTTTCCCTCATTCCTCGTCCTTGCGGCGTACGTCCAGGTACGCCTCACTCCTCGGCCTTTCGGGTGCCTTGCATCTGGACATTTTTGATCAGCCTGTACGGCAGGTGCTGTTCAGCTATTGGGCTTTCTGCGCTTTCTCCTTTTTCAAGGATGCCTTTTTCTTCTGATGAATACCCAGCAATGATTTCGCCAGGCTCACCTTTTTCTGCAAGTCCGATTCCCTGTATATCATGATCCGCTGGGCCTGAGGGGAACCAGCTCCGTGCATCGACTCGATGAGAGCCGTCCCTCCTGTCATGGCCTCAATCAAACGGGCTAACTTGATCCGCTCCTCCGGTGGAATCCCTGCCACTCCGGAAAAATACTTCCTCACCAGGTGGCCCACATCCTCACTTTCAAGATCGTACTGGCTGGGGAGAGTGGCGACAAAACCGCCAGCCAGGTCCAGGGCAAGCCGCGCGACCTCGAAATGAAATCGGGTTACATTCTGCTTGCACACATTCGCCAACATGGTATCCACCATGTAAGCCCCGGACGGCGTGGGCCAGCCTTCCGCGGAGCAGGCAATAGAGGAACTGTAAAGTGTCTCGCTCAAGTGCGTCATTTCCGTGATCTTATCCCGCACATGGGCTCCCTTGGCCGTTCCCTGAACTTCCGTGAGATAGGATACGGCTCCAACCAGAACATCCATGAGACCCGTCTTACACGCCCCGTAGTTCGCTCGATGATGGGCTGCGAATCGGTAGACGAGGGCGCCTGTCAACCCCACTTCACCGTCCATAAAAATCCTCTCCGAAGGCACGAAAACGTCCTCGAAGGCAATGACAGCCTCTCCCCCCACTGATCCGAAGGACGGTTTTCCCGCGTCGATCCTCTCTCTCTTGTCACGGCGGTCATCGCTCGCCTGCCGTCCAAAGATCATGGTCACACCGGGCGCATCCACCGGCACGGCGCAGACAATGGCATAATCCTTTGAGGGCTCATCCATGGCGGTTGTGGGCATCACAAGGATTTCATGGGAGTTGACTCCTCCGGTCATGTGGAGTTTCGCTCCCCGGATAACCACTCCCTCTTTTCTACGCTCTACCACATGCACATATTGGTCAGGATCAGGTTGTTCTGCAGGGCCTTTGGATCGATCTCCCTTGGGATCTGTCATCGCACCGACCACCATCAGGTTCTCATCCTGGATGTAGATCAGCCACTTCTTGAACCGCTCGAAATAGTCGGTGCCGTGCTTCTGGTCGATCTCGTACGCCACAGAGTAAACGGCATTGATGCCATCCAACCCCACGCACCGCTGAAAGCAACTCCCCGTCTTCTGGCCCAGCAGGCGGAGAAGTTTTACCTTCTTGAGGAGATCTTCCACGTTCTGGTGAACGTGGGTGAAGCGGCTGATCGTGTGACCGGTGAGATGAGAGGTGGCCGTGGCAAGATCACGATATTGCTTTTTTGCTGCGAGCGCGTACGTCATAGCCGCTGATCGCACATGCGGCGCAGTGGCAGGATGCCTTGTCACATCCTCGATTCTCTCTCCTTTGTAATAAATCCTGGGATGGATTTTTCTTAGAGTCCGAATGTATTCGGCACCGTTCCTAATTTTCATGTTCAGTCCTCTTCCCTTCTCTCTCCTTTTCTCGCAAGGTCCTCCGGAGAAATTTCCCTGTCAGGGTCTTAGGTATTTCAGAGACGATTTCGATCTGGCGGGGATACTTGTATGCCGCCATGCGCTCTTTGCAGAAGGAAATCAGCTCCTCGGGAGTGACAGATCCTTCCATCCCTTCTTTCAACGCCACGAAAGCCTTCACGGTTTCGCCCCTATAGGGGTCCGGGATGCCGACAACCGCTGTCTCTTTGACGGCAGGGTGCTGGTAGATCACATCCTCCACGTCGCGAGGCCAGACCTTGTAGCCTGAAGCGACGATCATATCTTTCTTGCGGTCCACGACGTAGAACCAGCCGTTTTGATCCATCTTACCCACATCGCCGGTATAAAGCCAGCCGTTTCGTATGGCGTGGTTCGTCTCTTCCGGTTTCTGCCAGTATCCGGGGACGACAATCGGGCCCGAATCCACGATCTCCCCGACTTCCCCGGGGGGGAGTTCCCGAGTGCCCTCCTCGAGATCCATGATCTTCATCACACAGTTTGGAACGGGGACACCCACCGACAGAGCGCCACTCTCGGGATCCACGGGAGCCCTTTTTCCCCATGGGACGATATGCGACGGCGAATTCGTCTCGGTCATGCCGTAGACATTATAAAGGTACAGCCCTGTCAGGTCTTGAAAGCGCTTCACAACCGCTTCTGAAACAGGAGCACCCCCGCTGTAGGCTTTGATAAAGCTGGAAAGGTTTCTCTTCCTGATATCGGGATGGTTGATCAAAGCGATATAGACCGTAATGGAGGCAACCGTCACGGTCACTTTCCAGCGCTCTATCAACCGAAGCGTTTCCCCCGGATCAAAACGGTAATAGAGAACAACAGGGATGCCGGCCAAAGCCGCGATAGCCAAATGGGCCACTTCGCCCGTCACATGGAATAGAGGTGCGACACCCAAAACAACATCCTTCTCGTCCATGCGCTGCATCGCCCGGTATACCCTTGCGTTAAAAGCGATGTTCCCATGGGTATTCATCGCTCCCTTGGGCGGGCCGGTGGTCCCTGAAGTGTACGTCAGGTAGGCGATATCATCACGGGTCACCCCGGGCCCCTCGATTGTTCTTCCTTGAAATCGTTCCATCAAGTCGAGCATGTCCAGAGCACCGGCGACATGAATCTTCTTCGACCCCGCCAGCATCCGCGGCGGCTCTGAATGAGAAGGAAGAAAATCCAAGGGGGAACTGGTGATCACTGTTTCAACCTGGGTCTGCTTCAGGAAAGAAAGGTCCAGGCCGCTCGCTGTCTCCTCCAGGGTGACGAATACCTTTGCCCCCGAATCCTGGCAGAAATAGGCAAGTTCCTTCTCTTTGTACATGGGGTTCAGAGGGACGACGATCAACCCTATTTTCCAAGCAGCGCACGTAGCGATCAGGAACTGGGGCACATTCTGAAGGACCAGAATGACTCGGTCCCCTTTCGCAAGACCGAAATCATGGAATGCTGCCGCAAGGCTGTCAGCATAGCCGCTGACCTCCCCATAAGCCAAAACATGGTCAAAATAGAAGACGGCAGGGG
>JAHECH010000344.1 GCA_024641835.1 Deltaproteobacteria bacterium | reverse complement strand
CCACCCCAATAAAGGGTTAATGCCAGTAATTGCTCAAAGTTTATCTTGAGGGCGCGTATCTCTTTTCGCTTGATCTGGGATGTTCTATTTCGTTTGAGTAATCCTTCCAAAGACCAATCAAAAGAAGAAAAATCCGGTTCCCCCACCCCCTTTGCACGCAGCATCCCAAGCGAATTTTTTGTGGGTCGCATGGTGGGGGTGGAATTGGTCTTATCATTAATTGAGGATGGAGAGGGGTTAAACTGAGGTTTAATGTAGCTATCTAATGTAGTCCGAATCTTTCCATCAGATAGTCCGTAATTTTCCATAAGGTCGTCCACGCTTTTCCGGGTGGTAGTCCATATTTTTCCATGAGGTAGTCCACATTTTTCTTTGCCATAGTCCACGTTTTTCCTGGAGGTAGTCCACGTTTTTCCATTGCTTTGGGCGAGTTTTTCATCAATTTTGGTGTGTAGAGCACTGATCCGTCGCTCCAGTTTTTCCTTTTTGCGAGCTGGCAGATCCTGTCCGAGTTGAGACTCCAAGCGCAACACATCGAGGACAGCTTCGCGCACATCCCACCGCCAGGGTTTGCCTCCAAAAACCTCGCCCAACATCGGCTCAAGGTGGTTGACAACGAAGAATGTATTCTTTTCATCGGGGGAATACTCCGGGTCGATCATGGCGACAAAACACTTAAAGTGCTTATCATCCTCCAACCACTTCTTGACAATTTTTGTCGTAACACCAACCCAGCTGGCTAAATCAGTTACCCCCTTAGGCGCAATCACGTAGTCTTTCTGCGTCATGGTCTTGTAGTCGAACCATGCTCGATCCCGCGCGAATGAAATTGCCCAGGACTGGGCGATGGAAAAACGCAGAGTCGGCACAACTACCCGAATGTAATAATGTGTCAACTTGATCATCCCGAAAGCGTTCACGATTTTTTCGTGAAGCAGGTCGGATGCTTTATTCAAATCTTCGTCCAGAGCTTCACCTAGGATACCCTCAACCACCCTTGCCACGGTACGATGAATGGAGTCATCAATGGCACTTCCATCTGCAGTTTCAACCAGCCACTTGCCAATATCGCAATTCAACAGGTCATACAGTACATTCAGCGCCTCTCGTCTGGCTTCACTCTTTTCAACAGTCCGCGAGACGCGCTCGTGAATCACATTCCTAATGGCGGTCGCATCCACGCGTGCCAATAGAGGCCGCATACGCACCAGGTAAGTATTGGTATCGACAAACTTCTCCTTCGTCGAGGCGCGCGTTTCCTTGATCTCTACATGCCCGCCGGCGATCAGCTTGTTGGCAGTACCGATCTCTTTTCCTGGCAAAAGTTCGAAGAACTTACTCCTGCCAATACACATTGCGAACTCCAGGATCTTCCACGCAGAAACAGTTCTGACCAATTCAGCCGGTTCCCCGGACCTTTTCCATTCCGGGTAGACAGCCTGACGGAAACCCATATAAAGCGATAGGTCTGTCAGCGTTTCATCGCCCTTTGCACAAAGTCGTTGGTGATAGCCTTCGATCATGACACAGTGATCGGGACGGACCTCCATGAAGTAGTCCGAGGATTGATCCGCCCCGAGCTGCAGCGAAACCCCGCTTTTCTGTTCGTCTGTATTGTCGTCGGTAGAATCAACATCATCTTCCACGACATTATCGTTTTGATCTGCAACGATAAAACTCACTTCAACGCTGTCATTCAGGATGCCGACCAGCAAACGGTTGATCGTGCTGGCAAGCCTGTTGTCCAGCCAGTCACGCGCATATGCATTGCGCACGCCAACCGTGATGGTGCCCTCCTCGAGAGACAACGCACGGGTATCCCGCACCCAGGTATCGAACGAGGCGCGCGGCATCTCCATCTGGAGTTGTCCCAATACAGATTGCCAGGCTTGTTCAAAGTTCATGGCAACCTCGAATACTGTGCCTGGCGCCGTCAAGGTTGACTTCACGGGTTTCTGATAGACCGCCCTCCGATTCGTTGTCGTCGATCACGAATTCCGAAACCGCCGAGGGAGATTTCGGAACTTCTCTGATAGCTTGGGTGATTGCATTTCCCGGATTTACCTTAAGACGTACCTCAAGGATTTCACTTACTACTTTGGCTGCGCATGCAAGCTTTGGCGTTAGTACATGAGGCTCCATCCAATTGCAAACGGCTTTATCGGTGGCAACAAGTGTAAGCCCTCCCCCATCCACTCCGACGGACTGAAGGCTGCGTGACAGGCGCTGGAATTGATTCGCGGCCGGATCGCGTTGAAACAAGCCCATGATCGTGGACCTGCCGCCATCGTTATTGCTAATAAACTTGCCTTGATGAGTCCGTAACTTTGATGAAGCCATTTCTGGTTATCCAATGTTTCCCCTCCATGGGCACCGGTGAGCAGGTACGCCGACCAGAAACGACTTGACAAATACAGTGAAGTGCTTATAATTCACTGCAAGAAATCGTTTTTGTCTGCGACCTGCTCCCTGTCCGGCGGCCAACCTGAAGGGAGTTTCGCTTTAAATCAGGGTCCCCACCTCTTTGAGGTGGGCCTCTTTGTTTAATAAAGGCAATTCGTTTTTACGGTGACATTGCTACTCCTGATAAAGAATGATCCTGAAATAGTAGAGAAAACAAAAGCTCTAGTTTTTGGAGTAAATAAGTAAAATAGTAAAGTAGTAAAAAAGTGAATTAGTGAATAAGTAAAATCCTAAAATAGCCTACACATTGGGCGACCTCTCCCCTTCAAACAAAGATTGGATCAGCTGGTTCCAGCTGGTTACATGGTCGGGCAATTGTTCCATTCGATGATCCAGTAGTCTCACGGCCAGGCCATAGACTTGACTCTTCGTCACCGATCCCGGCCGCATCGCCTGACGGATCAAGTAAGTAATTTTTTCCAACGCGGCTTGTTCCTCATCAGACAGCATCACCGATGTTTTCCGTCGAGGGTAGATCCGAGAGGGTCGTCCTGTTTTTCCCGAGCGGACAGCAGCGGCACCTGACACATGCGATTCCATATCATACAACTCTGCCCACGGATAATTGGGTTTGGTTTTTCTTGATGTATCTTTAGTCATCATCACTCCTCAAGCGTTGGTTGTAGATTTTAACGGCCTGACTGACTTCGGCCTCGTCAGCCTCAAAGCGCCCTGTTTCGGCTAAGATGTGGAGCGTCTCGTTGCATATGATCATGAGGGGTCGAGGCACGCCTTTGGAGGCCCCGTACAGAAGCTCTAAGGCACGGTCGGAAAAAAGCGGCTTAAAGCGACCGGCGACTGTCAACCGAAACTGGATCATCCGCAGTGTTTCTGCATAGGTAAGGGGGCCTAATCTATGCCAGAATACAACACGATCTAACAGGGCGGGCTTCTTGGAAAAGTTCCGGTGAATCTCCTGCTGTCCGAACAATATGATCTGGATCAACTTGGATGACACATCGAAGTTCAGAAAATCCTGAATTGGTTGCAGGCTGTTGGCAGCCATCAACTGAGCGTCATCGATGATCAGGACGGGATTCTTGTCTTGTTTTCGGAGACTGATAAGATACTTCTCGAAATCGCGCAACTTGTCCAGGTAAGCCCGGCGGGAATCCAACCGATAGTGGCTTACAATATCGCGCAGAGCCGATGCAGGAGTTGGATAACTTGCTGTGTGAATATAGACAGGCTCTAGTCCGTCATTCTGCAAGCAGAGTTCATACAGACGCCGTGCCAGGGTAGTCTTTCCAGCGCCAATCGGCCCCTCGATCACGGACAGACCTTCCCGCCAGTCGATGGTATTCTCGAGACGTGACAGCGCGGACTTGTGTTGTTCGGTTAGATACAAGAATCGTGGATCCGCGGAAATATGGAAAGGATGCTCATTCAAATCAAGCAAACCCAACTCCCGCACCGTCAGTTTGGTCATTTTGTCATAGGCAACTATGGGAACCGCCTTGGGAAATTTTAATTTCCTCTGAACCATGTCTGTGAACCATTCTAAGCTAGGATATTTTCCTTCCTGTTATTGTACATCATGGTCAGAATCAATGCAATAGCGGTAAAAAAGGCTTTTTGAGACACGATAACCTTGTTATTTACTGTTTTCGTGGCTATAATGAAGATAATTCAACTGTGTGTAACTGTACCCAGAATAACAGTCCAACAATTGGAAATTATATATTTATTCGAAGGAAGGCAGCATGAAAGTCCTGTCTGTGTTCAATCAGAAAGGTGGCGTAGGTAAGACCACGACCACCATTAACCTTGGCGCAGCGTTCGCGTTGATGATGTCTCATGAGGCTGGGACAGATGAAGAACCCGGGCGCGTTTTGATCATTGACCTCGATCAACAGACTCACTCAGAGATTACGCTCTCGGGAGGTTTCTTCGGGCAACGCCGGCCAACGGGATTGGGCCCTTACGATAATATTGCCGGTTTGCTCATGATGGACACAGCTCTTCCGGTCACAGATATCATCCGAACCTCGGAGATTCCTCATGGCGCCCGGCGCAATATGGATTTTATCCCCTCCTCCAAAGACAAGATGCCGAATGTGGATACGGTTTTGAAGAATGATCCCATTGATGGGTTGTTTCGCTTGCGGGGAATCCTGGAGACCGTCGAACCCTTTTATCAGTATGTCGTGATTGATAATCCGCCGGGTTTGAGCTATCTCTCGATCAACTCCCTGGTTGGCAGCACGCATGTGGTAATCCCGTGCCAGCTGGAGGCGCCCAGTATCGAGGGTCTCACGAGTGCGCTTAAGACCATTCAAAGCGTCCAACGTCAACATAATCCCCGCTTGCAATTTTTGGGAATCCTGCCCACCATGTGTGACTTTCGTCAGCAGGAACAGAATGAATTCCTCGCTTCGCTTCGCGGACAATATAATAGTCACATTTTGACTCCCATCAGCAGACGCGCGGATGTCAGCTATGCCAACAGCGAAGGCCTGGATATTTTTAGTTTTAAGCCGGCTCGCAGGTCGGATCAGTTGATGAGCGCGAATCCAGCGACTCAGGAATTCGCCCATGTGGCTGAGGAAATTCGACAGCGTATGGGGTAAAAAAAGTGTACCCGCGGGTACACTTTTTGAAGGAGATTTCAGATGCCGAAAAGAACCCATAAAGACCTGAGTCAGTTAACGCAAACCGTAGAAACACAAGCCACCCCTCTACTTGAACCTGTTAAGGAACAAGGCACAGTTCATCGGGCGACTCGTGTAGTTTACATTCCTCTCGGCCAAGTCCTTCCGGATCGTTTTCAATCGCGCGTGATCCTGCCTCCGGAAATCAAAGGAGCTTTCTTTGCGGGAGAAATGGACTGCTATCAAGCAGCTCAATCTCTGGTGGTGGCGGCAGATGGAGATGCCGGATTGCGCCGAGAGGTTGACGAGTTGCTTTTACTGGGTCAATCCATTTTGAGCGAAGGTCAGATTGAACCGGCTACTGGATCCTGGGTGCAGGTGCAGGGACTTGGCCCGCGATTTCTTTTG
>JAHECH010000343.1 GCA_024641835.1 Deltaproteobacteria bacterium | reverse complement strand
ACTGTCAGTGTTACCCCGTAGCCAACCATTACAGTGAAGAGACAGGCGAAGAGAACCAAGAGATTCTTTTTACAAAGGGTGCTGGTTTTGGTCTCAACATGAGCGGGCCGATCCATTTCCCCTCTGCCTCCTCTTCCCTATGATTCCAGATGGAGGGCTATTGCAAGGCCCATGCTTGAGACCCCTCACCGGCACTATGTTTTTTCTGCTTTCCCTGAGCCAAGATTATAGATGCTTGCTATGGTAGCACCTGTTAACCATCCCACAATGAATATCTCAATGAATCCCATGCCCATTTCCCACCACGGCATATTGAGTCTGATGATAGACGTGACATCAATTCCATGAAGCAGGCTGTTGAAAAACAGAATTGTCACTTCCCTGCCCACGGCATACATAACAAGCACACACCCAAGATACAGAATGCCAAAAGTTGCTCCAAACGCCATTCCAAATCTTTTGACGTTAATGTCTCCCATGGTGACCTCCTTCATGCCCACTATCCTTATCGTGATCATCATGATGCCCGCGCATCATCAGGAGATGAAGCCCAAAACACACAATAATGAAAACAAAGAGTAAACTACCCCTCCCCCCAACCACACCCAAAGTGGGTAATAGAAAAATCAAAAGCAGGGGCAGGATACAGGCCAAAACCATCCACCAGCCGTGTCCTTTCATATGCTTCTCTCCTCACTTTCAAAACAGGCAAAGGGAAGAACGGAGACCCCCCATGAATCTCCCCACTCCTCGCGATCCCCTTCGCGTTTATGGATTGCTTGCTCCATCTCGGCAGCCATCAGAGCATGGTGGGGATCCACTCTGACAAAGCGAGAGCGCTGGCGAGAGCCCAGAAAATCAACCGGGGTGCAATACCGATTTTCTGGTATTTCTCTCGATAGAATTGAGAGTCACTCCAGATGGCGTACAGCTCCGATACGATTTCCCATGTAGCCTGTGCCCCGGCGAGGGTAATCATAATTCCGGGCAAAGTCGCTCGGTTGATGGTTAAGTACGTGACCATTGCGGCGCCCGCATATACCAAGATCATGGGCGCTGTTTGAAGATGACCGAATTCATGAGCAAGGGCCAGTCCGTATGCGGCATCGGTTTCCAAGCCTTTTCGCAGCAGCCAATTAACGACTGGTGGGTGGGGAACCACGAAACCTCCAAAGCCGGCCTTATGTACAAAACCAGGTCCAATAGTAACTCTTGCGCGGGCACCATACCAGGTCCGCATTTTCAGGGTTTTGAATTGATTTGTATCATCCACGAATTCCATGCTCAAGGTTGTCAGTCAGGAATCAGATGGCTTAATCACAATCTCACGGCTTCCTTCACTCCCATAACCGTATTTTCCGTACTCTTCAGGTTATACCAAGGAAACTGGCCCAAAGAATGCGCCTCCTTACCTCTCTCTTTATGAGAAATATCAGCGCCCATATCTTCATCAGCCTCAGCGACCACACAAACCATATGAGATTCAATGGCATTCAATACCTCTTTATTCATCGGAACGCTTAACGTTATAAATTCCTCTTTCAGTCCTCGTAAGGATATTTGAAGTCCTCATTCTGCAAAGTCATCGACGTAACTGTTGTAGTAAAAAATCAACAGGTTTGTTCTTATTTTATTTCTCTTCCTGATTTTGGAATATATGCGGGAACCTTCTTTTTATATTTCAGAAACTCCTCTCCGAACTGCTTTTCCATATCTTTTTCTTCCCTTTTAGCGAGCCGGTAATAAGCGAATATCAGAATAGGCCACATGATAAGAGTAGTAAAAGAGGGCCACTGGATGAGAAATCCAATAGTTATTAAAAAAAGGCCGCAATATTGAGGATGCCTCACGTAAGAATAAACACTGTCTGTCACCAGGGTTTCCCCCTTTGCACCATGGATCAACATCCAGCCCTTATACATCAAGTAGCCTCCGAAGAATATGATCGCATTACTGATTAAATGAAGAATTGTCATGGCTACGGCGGAATGTGCCAAGCCCAGGAATACTAATACCAAATGACCACTGGAATGAGAAAATGGATCAAGAACCGGATAGGATTTACCCAGCCAGGTTGAAAGAAAGTAGATGGTGAGCGGGAAACCGTACATTTCAGTGAAGAGGGCCACGAGAAAACCGACAAAAGCTCCCATCGACCGCCACTCCACTTTCTTCTTGGGCTTTATAAAACCTATGGCAAAGAAGAGGAAAAGTAGAATGTTAAAAGCCACTACCGGCCACATTCCATACGCGTAACCGCCTACCTGGGCTCCGTCCATGGGATCACCTTTTGTTCAAATGTCAAACTCTCGCTCTTCAGGAGAGACAAAATAGCTGCCTGTGACCAGATATCTCAGGGGATCCTCCTCAAAATGCATTTTGCAAGCTTCAGATCAGAAGCGACAGGTTTTTCCCATACCCTCAGCGACCTCCTTCTCGAGCAGCACTTTACCCATCTTCTCCCTGTTCTCGAAAGCTCATTTGGCCACCTTTAGGAATCGCGCATTGATGGCCACAATCACCGTGCTCAAAGACATGAGCACAGCTCCCATAGCAGGGGTCAGGAGGATGCCCAATTTGTAAAGCACACCCGCAGCAAGGGGAATCGCGAAGGCGTTGTATCCTGTAGCCCAGGCCAGGTTCTGTACCATTTTTCTGTAGGTGGCTCTCGCAAGATCGATGATGGCCACAGCATCAAGGGGGTTGCTCCTGACAAGGACGATATCCGCCGTTTCTACGGCAACATCGGTGCCTGCACCGATGGCAATGCCCACGTCAGCCTGTGCCAGGGCCGGGGCGTCGTTCACCCCATCTCCTGTCATGGCTACAATCAGTCCTCTTGATTGAACTTCCTTGACCTTCTCAGCCTTTTCGTGGGGAAGGACTTCTGCAAAGTATTCATCGAGCGCTATTTCGTTAGAGACCCATCTGGCAACCAGTTTGTTGTCTCCCGTCAGCATCATGCATCTGATCCCCATCTCTTTGAGCTTTGATATTGCCTCCTTGGATTCAGGTCTGATGATATCTGCCAGGGCAATGGCTCCCGTCAGTTTTCCATCTATCATGACAAAAATCACGGTTTTTCCCTGGGAACTGAGCTTTTCGATCCTTTCATCGTCCACACTGATTTTGTTCTCTCTGAGATAGCCCGGGCTGACGACCTTCACATCTTTGCCGTTTACTTTCCCTTCGGCTCCCTTGCCCGGAATGGCCTTGAAGCTTTCAGCAGGCCAGGTCTCCGGCGAAGAAGAGACGATGCCCTGTGCAATAGGGTGCTCCGAACGTGATTCTACGGAAGCGGCATATTTCAGAAGTTCTTTTTCCTCAATGCTATTTGAAAAGGTGATCGTATCTGTGACGCCGAATTTCCCCTGAGTCAGAGTTCCTGTCTTGTCGAATATGATGGCCTGGATGTTTCTACCTCTTTCAAAGGCTGCACGATTTCGTATGAGCAGACCGTTACTCGCAGAGAGAGATGTAGAAACAGCAACAACGAGAGGGACTGCAAGCCCTAAGGCATGAGGGCAAGTGATCACCATGACCGTGACCATCCTTTCAAGGGCAAACGCAAAGTCCCTGTGCATAATGGCCAGCCATATGAATATGGTTATGGCACCTCCACCGAGGGCGATGATGGTAAGCCAGAGGGCGGCCCTGTTTGCCAGATCCTGAGTCTTCGATTTACTCTCCTGCGCTTGTCTGACAAGTTCTATAACCTGGGAAAGAAAGGAATCCTTGCCGGTCTTCTTGACCTCCACGGTAATGGAGCCTTCACCGTTTATGGACCCTCCTATCACTTTGCCTCCAATCCCCTTGGTCACCGGTTTTGACTCCCCCGTAAGCATGGCTTCATTCACGGATGTCTCCCCCTCCACAACTTCACCGTCCACGGGGACTTTCTCGCCCGGTTTTATGAGGACTCTGTCACCCATCTTGAGTTCATCCAGTGATACTTCCCGGGTGCTACCGTCAGGCATAACCTTGTGGGCATCGGAAGGCATGAGCTTTGCGAGTTCTTCCAGAGCACGAGAGGCCCCCATGATGGATTTCATCTCTATCCAGTGACCCAGGAGCATGATGTCGATCAGGGTGGCAAGCTCCCAGAAAAACACTTTTCCCGCCAAGCCAAATACGACAATGCTGCTGTATACATAAGCCGTTGTGATGGCTATGGCGATGAGAGTCATCATAGCAGGCTGTTTCTTCGCCAACTCATCGAAGAGGCCTTTTAGAAAAGGCCAGCCGCCGTAGAAGAAGATGGCTGAAGAAAGAGCCCATAAAACATATGCATCACCGGCAAACCCTACCGCTTCTTTGATTCCCAGGAAGGACTGGACCATGGGGGACAGAAATAGGATGGGTATGCTTACGACTAGAGATATCCAGAAGCGCTTCCTGAAGTCCGCTACCATGTGGGCGTGATGGCTTTCGTGACCTTTTCCTTCGTGTCCTTCAAGTCTCTTGTGCATCCCATGCTCGCCGTGTTCCATTCCGTGCATGGCTTCATGGGTCTGATGGCCTTTATACATCTGATGGTCTTCATGCGTGTGTTCCATTTATCCACCTCAGAACGAGGAAAAGCTGATGAAGCAGTATGGACCAAAATTCTCGTCGCCCAAGCCATTACCCGGGCCGTCCCTACCGCATGCCACAGCTTCTCCGTGCATCCAGATTGATCGATTCTTATTTTCCTTCGCTTGCCTTACCCCAGGTCTTTCTTTTTTTCCTCAAACTCCTGCTTGTCGATTTCCCCGCGGGCATACCTCTTCCTCAGAATGTCCAGAGCCGTATCACCACCATGGGTCGGGCCCTGCCCTCCACTCCGAGAAGCGACAACAAGCCAGCGGATAAGAAAGATAACGCCAACAATAACAGCAACCCAGAATAAGATCATGAAAATCCCTCCGAACCAGGACATGCCATAGCCGTATCCCATCATCCCGGGCCCCGCACCCCATTCATAGCCCCTCCATTGAACCAGAGCATTCATGATGAACCTCCTTTGGATAGCGGGTGCTTCTGCCTCGAAACAGCAGAACCACTCTTTTCATCAATAAGCGGATCGCATCCAGCCAGTATCCTTGTTCACAAGGAGCTTGTCCGCCAGCGACCCTCCTTTGGTCTCAATATCCACCTCGTAGTCATTCCCCTTTTCTTCAATCTTTCCTATTTTGAGGTTGGGATTTCTCGTGGACTTCAGATAATCATCAACCTGTTGCTGGACCTGTTCTTTGTCCAGCGGTTTCTGGGGCTGCTGGTACTGCGGACCATACTGCGGACCGTACTGCGGACCGTACTGTGGGCCATACTGCCAGCCATAGCCGGGCCCCATCATCCCGGGACCCATTCCGCACCATCCCCCCATCATACCTGGGCCCATCCCATAGCCGTAGCCATAGCCAGGTCCCATCATGCCTGGCCCTATCCCGTAGCCCCCCATCATGCCTGGGCCCATGCCGTAACCGTAGCCATAACCAG
>JAHECH010000342.1 GCA_024641835.1 Deltaproteobacteria bacterium | reverse complement strand
GATACCTCACTGGATAGGATAACTGGCATGGACCCCAAGTAGTCTTCCGGATATTCTTCTTCGATAATCTCCTTAATCACTCGCTCGTGGGTGGGATTTGCAAACGACCAAAGCAGACATACCACAAACCCCATAGCCCCGCGGTCTACCAAGATCTGCAATTTTTCCAGCACCTCTTCCCGCTTGAGAGGAGAGATGATTTGGCCGAAAGAGTCGATGCGCTCACGGACCCCGACCACCATGTCTCGGGAAATCAAGGGGTCCGGCTTTTGAATCCGGGACAGATCTTTGTTCTCCATGGGGTTCATCCCGTCAGCCCAGCTACGTCCCCTGCCCACGAAGATCGTATCTTCAAACCCAGCGGTCGTAATCAAACCTAGCTTCGGCCCGCTCCTTTCGATAAGTGCGTTCGTTCCTACGGTAGTACAGTAATGAACGGCATCCGTCTGCTTTAGAAAATCGGCTATGCTCAGGTTTTGGAGCGCAGCCATTTCCTGAATGCCTTTCATAAACCCAACGGAAAGATCATAATGCGTGGTAGGTGTCTTGCCGATCCGGGATTCTTTCCCATCCCGAGTCACAAAAAAGTCCGTAAAGGTTCCTCCAATATCTATGTCGATACTATAGCCCATAGAACGCCTCCTTCCTTGTCAGGAATCAAAATGTATTTGACGAATATCCATCGCCAGTTGGCGTAATACTTCAAGGTTGGTATCCCGTGTCACAGGACCAAGACTTGTGAAGAAAAAATTGCGCTTTTCCTTCAGACGATAGTAATCCAAACATTCACTGATGAGTTCCCTGGCTTTCGGCAGATCGCTGAGCGGAAGCCCGAGCCCGAAACCAAGGGCTCCAGAGCTCAGATCCCAGATTCCCGAGATGGTCGGCATGCTTGCCCCCAAGGAAGGACCCAAAATGTAGAGTTCCATCTTGAGAGCTGAAAACACGTGAACCTTTTCCACATGGTATCCTTGAAGGTACAACCCACCATGAACGTTGTAATAGGACAAAATGTTTTTCAACGTGTTGTAGATTTTGCGGTGAGGCATGCCTACATCAGCTAAAGCCAAAGGCCTCCCTTCCATAAAAACAAGAAAGTCCGGACGAATTTTGCACAAAGCTTCGGTGACTCTGACGACTGCTTCTTTGACTTCTCCCAGCCGCTTTGGTCCATCCTCACGACCAAAAAGCTGACTAGCCAGGGTCACTGGACCAGTGGTGGCGGCTATACAGGCTCGCTCTTTGCGGCAAACTTCGAATATCCTTCTGGCCGCCTCCAGAGCCTTTTTCATTCGCCCGCTTTCCTCCGGAGCTTCGCACAGTACCTTTACGGGTGACGTTATCACTGGCCGATCGTATCTCCATGCTACCGTGCAACCGCAGGCCTCAGCCATAATCGTGAAATCCAGGCCGGCCACTATTCCGTCGAGCGCAAACAGTTCGGCAGTTTGTCCCAGGCTGTTCGCCCACAAGGTCGGGTCCGAGTTCCATGTTTCGGCAGACATGCCTCCCACTCTGGCAGCCAAGCCCCGTACGAGCGGCACAAAGGCCGGCCGTGATAACGGCTCCCTTTTCATGAGTTTGGTGAAAAGCTCCCTGCCCGTTTCCATTTACATCCCGTTTTTTCTCTTGAGCGCTTCAATATCCAGTTCAATGTCATGAGTGATCGGGTGTCCCGGCGGGAGATATTCCGTTTCGATCATTACTCCGCAACTGGGGCAGTAGAATTCGATCAGACGGCAAAAATCAGGGTCGGGACAAAAACTGTAAGCCTGGTTTTCGACTACGGGCAAATGGACCTCATGGAGTGGCCGCTCCGCCACGAGACATCCTTTTTTGTAGTTTTCATGGGCATTTCCGAGAGCGTGGCCGCAACGTTGACAGCACCATTTTTCGCTCTCCAGGTCTATTTCAAGATATTCAGTAATTCGAGTTTTCATGGCTATCCGACCTCCTCGATGATGGCATTGCTGTAATCATCAATCCTCAGGGTCCATCCCCGTTTTACGATGGCTGTGGTGTGCTTCGACTCTATCAATGCCGGACCGGCAATTTGGTGACCATTTTGGAGCTTTGCCCATTCATAGACCGGGACCTGTTTTGCTTCTGCGGGGTTCTCTGAAAAGACAAGTCTGTTTCCTTTTCTGGCTTGGTCCACTGGATAAGCGGCTTTGGGCGCTTTTCTTATTTGATAGTGAGGCACAGGGGCCTGAACCATCAAGCCAAGCGTGGTAAGAAGAAGCTTGGAGGACGCCTTTTTCCCTGTACCAGAAAGGGCGTCATGAACTTTAGTAATCAGGTTTTTCACTTGCGAGGCATCTTGTAAGGAATCCGCCCTAGTGCTGAGCTTGATCTCGGATTTTTCATCGGCACCTTTGACAAAAAGATCCAGTGTCTCAACCATCTGATCTGACGAAAAACCTTCGCCGCGCATGTCTTTGATGGCCTCTTTCCGCATCTCATCTAAAGAAGGCAGCAGAGCCTTCAGGTCGCTCTCTGTGCCAAATGGCAGGTCCAACCTCCGAGTGTAAAGGTGACCCACGTCCATGTTAGAAGAGGAGAAAGCAGAAAAGACCGCCGAGAAAGGCGTTATTAGGATTTTCTTTATCCCTGCGACTTCTGCTATCCCGCAGCAGTGAGTAGGGCCAGCACCACCGTAAACCACCATCAATGGATTAGAGCCATCGCCCAACTCCTTTACGACCTTTCCCACCTGTTTGCCCATGGTTTCTTCCACTGTTCTTCTGATCGACAAAGCCGCTGACTCCACGGAGATTCCCAATGGTTTTGCTATCTTTTCTTCGACGACCTGCTTCGCTTTATCCAACTTGAGCTTCATGGTGCCGCCTAAGAAATAATTGGGATCCAGCACACCGAGAATGAGATCAGCATCGGTGACAGTCGGTTCAGTGCCCCCAAGGTCAAAGCATACCGGACCGGGCAGGGCGCCGGCTGACTGGGGTCCCACCTGGAGCTTTCGATCCTTGATGCTGGCAATTGAGCCACCACCAGCTCCAATCGCACGGATAGCCAGCATAGGCAAATTAACAGGAAGGCCTTCTACATCGGGATTCAGGGTGTAGCTGGCTTGTCCGTTGCGCACATAGCCCGCGTCAAAGGAGGTACCACCCATATCAATGGAGATGACGTTGTTCGCTTTATATAGCCCACCAATAAACTGGGCACCCAGCAGCCCTGCAGCCGGCCCAGAGTTATAGGTATTGATAGCCCGCGTCTTTGCCACTCTCGCCACCGCCCCATTGTTATGTACGATGAACAAGCTTCTATTATAGAGCCGCCTCCGCAGTTCTTCTCCAGCCTTGTAAAGCAGTCGAACTAGTTTTCCATGGATAAAGGCGTTGAGAACAGCCGCATTGATACGCTCCGCCTCCCCTGATCGACGTGAGATGTCCGAGGAAAGAAAGACCGGAACAGAGCCTAGATAGTCACGAGGGTATTCTGCCTTGATGATCTGGCGAATCAGCCGTTCGTTGGCCGGATTGAATTCAGAATTGGCAAATGCCACAACCAAACATCGAGCGCCCTGGTCTATCAGCTTTTGGGCAGCACTCAAAGCAACCTGTTCGTCCGGTGCCTTTATAGATTTACCGCTCTTCGATACCTCTTCAGTGAGGCCGATCACCATGTCAGGGAGGACTAATGGGGGCATGCCATCATCGGCTCGAGTTGGTGCCAGGCTTTCGCGGCCCGCTGTTACTAGGAGCCCAACTTTGCTCCCATCCCTCTGGATGATGGTATTGGTACCAATTGTATTAGAAAACCGGATGATCTCCGTTTCATAAAGGAGATCTTCGATCGGGACCCCAAAACGATCGGCTCCGGCCTTCACGCAGTCCAAGAAACATACCGTTAGATCATGAGGGGTTGTTGGAACTTTAACCATCTCCACGCGTTCACCGCGGACGACGAATCCGTCGGTGAACGTGCCACCCGTGTCAATGTCAATGGTATAACCCATACTACATCCCTCCTCTCACAACTTGCTGGACACGTGCCAGTTTAGAATGTTGATCTTGAAATACGTCCTAAGAGTGGCTGGCTTCAAAATCCAAGGGCCTTGATCCCAAGACCCCATGTAGCACAAAGGTTACCACTTCTTCGCTTATATCCTCCAAGGACATCGGGCCATCGGGGCGGTACCAACGAAGGCACCAGTTGATGACCGCGAGAACATTGAAGGCCGTTACTGTTAGGCTCTTCGGGCGTATATGCCCTAAAGACTGTAGCGTGCGGAGCTCTCTGAGGTAAATCCCAAGGATCTGGCGCTGGAGCTGCAAATTGATCTCATTCCCCTCAGGAGAAAGGTGTTCTTCATCGAGAAAGAAGATCTTTCCTTCCTTCACACTCTCCCTGGAGACGGCGAGTTTGACATGGGTTGAAACAAGCCTCTTGAATCGTTCCAGAGGTTCGATGTCCGAATCGGATACCTGGTGGAGCTTGGCTGCTATGTCCTCAGCAGATCGCTGTAAGATGGCTAGCAGCACCCCCTCCTTATTGCCGAAGTAGTGATAGATGTTGGAGATGCTTATGCCGACTGCATTTGCAATATCTCGGATGGATGTCCCTCTGAACCCTTTCGCTGCAAAAAGATCGAGGGACATTTCAAGGATTTTCTCTTTGTTTGGAGATAAGCTCGTCATGCACCGCCCCAATATGGATGGTCAATACGGTGATGCGGTTTGAGTCTGAGAGCTTCTAGCGAAAGCGAGAAATGGCGAGGGTCAGATGCCGGAAAACCGATCAAGGGAATATATATGCTCTCATGATACCTGGATCGAACGTTCGATAGATAAATATCGAACGTTCGATCCAGTGTCAAGCAAAAAATCACACTCCAGTGCATTTTTTCCAATACGACGCTGCCTCATCCAATAACTATGCTATATCATTCTATATTTGTTGAATGTTCAGAAATAACAGTTGAAAATCGAGTAATACAACCTGCTGAGCAACCTGATTGCGAGTAAGGCATTGGAGGTTCAAATCCAGCATTTCCGGAACCACATGAATCCAAGAGACTGGAGCAGACGTCGATGGATCAAGAGCCGGTTTCTAATGCCGTTAGCATACGGGGATTGGTGACCACTTCCGTGAAATTGCTGGATGCTCCTATCATGGGAAGGAATTTGACCGGGCCATGATTTGAACCATATTTTGGCCGATGGCTAATTACCAATGGCCCTTATCCGGTTTTGATTACCATTCCAATACTTAAAAATGGGCTACTTATGACTTCGATACGCATGCTGGCGTGGAGGCAAAATACAACTTACGCCAGCTAATCTTCACTCTCAAGGTCAGGGGAAACGCCATCATCGCACTCCGGACCTCACCTGTGATATCTTGCCTTATGTTGCGAGTTGATCTAACCCAATAGAGAGAGGGAGTTTTCGTCTCTTCGCTTGGGAAGTAACGAATCGGCAGGGGTGTCGATGGGTTATCGCCGATTTCGGCGGTGTAAGGTTTGCAG
>JAHECH010000341.1 GCA_024641835.1 Deltaproteobacteria bacterium | reverse complement strand
CCCACGGCCATCTTAACCGTTGTCTTGGTGTAGTGATATGCCTTGGAGACCGTACTGCACGATATGAGATAGGGGAGGATGCAGCCGATCACAAGAACCCTGAATCCGGCGGTCACGAACTGGGCCGTGGAGATTCTTTTCCAGCTCTTGACTTTCCAAGTCATCGTTCTTTCAACTCCCGTTGCAAAGCTTTGAGCAAAATAGGTGCGATTCATCAGACCAAGATCACACATCTTTGTGGATCCAGAGACAGGAAGATCTCCTGTCCTTCTTTTTGTGGCACGTGGTGCGGAACCTGCACCCTGATCATGGTCTCCCCCACGCTCACGAAAAAGAAGAGAAAGTTACCCAAATACGCTTTGTGGACAATGGTCCCCTTGAAAAGGTTGTCCTTCGCCTGAGGTGGCTCCGCAAACACTTCCACATCTTCAGGCCGTATCGATGCATATACTTTTTCCCCCGCTGCGGATGCCGGGATGCTGTTCGTTTTGCACAGCATCTTTTCGCTGAATTCGGTCCGCACGTAGACCGCATCCCTATCCTGGAGGACCTGAACGACCTCTGCGGAAATAAAGTTCATGGTGCCGATGAAATCGGCGACAAATCGATTGGCGGGTCTCTTGTAGATCTCCTCTGCCGTGCCGAGTTGCGCCACGTTCCCCGAATCCATGACGGCGATCCGATCGGAGATCACCATGGCCTCCGCCTGGTCGTGGGTGACGTAGACCGAAGTGATGCCCATCCGCCGCACCAGACTTTTGATTTCAAACCTCATTTTTTCTCTAAGCTTGGCATCCAGGTTGCTAAGCGGTTCGTCCAGAAGCAGAACTTTAGGATTTCTAACAAGAGCCCGTGCAAGCGCCACCCTCTGTTGCTGCCCGCCGCTCAATTGGCCCGGGTATCTTTCTTCCAGGCCGCTCAGCCCCACCAACTCCAACACCTGGTACGCCATTTCATTTATACGCTGCCTGGGTATCCTCTGAAGTTTCAAGCCGTAAACGATGTTGTTGAATACCTTCATATGCGGCCACACAGCGTAGTTTTGGAACACCATGCCGATCCCCCTGTTGGAAGGTTGGACAAACCCTTCCGAAAGCATCGGCTTGCCGTCGATGATGATGTCGCCCTCTTCCGGTTTCTCCAATCCTGCGATGCAGCGCAATGTGGTCGTTTTGCCGCATCCGCTGGGCCCAAGAAGTGTCAGCATTTCTCCCTGGTTCACCTCAAGCTCTATGTGATTCACTGCCACGACCTTTTTGAAGCGCTTGAACAGGTTCCTGATCTCTATGAATGCCATTATACTGATCTCCTTAAGCCATCGCCCTCTTTGGGCACATTCGTGGAGCATTGGCAATGTCTTATTCCCTACTTGACGCCAGGACCCCAGGCTGCTTTGAGGATTCCCCCTCCGATTCTAGCGATGATCAGCAGAAGAATAAAGGTGATCACAATCATCAAGAAAGCCATGGCGGCGGCAACCCCGAATTCCATGCCGCGGTGCCAATTTAAGAAGATTCCGATGGGCAGGGTTTCCCAGCCTCCTCGATAAAGGAATATCGCTGTTGAGATCTCCTGGAAGGCCATGATGAAAAACATCACCACGCCGACGAGCACCCCTTTGAGAAGCAAAGGCAAAGAAATGTACACGAAAGTCCTGAGCTTGCCCACACCCGACACTTCTGAGGCCTCCTCAAGCGATACGTCCAATTGCAGGTAGGAGGAATAAGCCATCCGCAAAAAGTACGGAAGCCTCCGAGCAAAGAGGGCCAGGGGCATGATGATCCAATACGTGGCCAAAGGAATGTCCTTCCAGAATGCCAGGAGATAGCTCACCCCGACAGCGACGCCCGGAAAAGCGAGCATCATGGTAATCACAAAGTCGAGAGCGTCTTTGCCCGGGACCCGGGTGCGGACGATGAGATAGGCTGCCGGAAGCCCGAAGGCGATCCCGAAAATCAGGGCGATCCCACTGAAAACGAAAGAATTCTTCACCAGGAGCGGCGTCTCCAGAAGGATCAGCCTGAAATTCTCAAGAGTCCAATAGGTTGGGAAGGGCTCAAATACCCATCTTCTGGAAAAAGCGGCCAACCCGAGTACGATGGGAATGAGCAGAACGAGGAGGGCGATAAAAACCATGTACGAATAAGCAGCGATTTTGAGCAACGGGGCCGGCTCGATCACCCGTCCTTCAGAAGTTGTCCCTTTCGAGAGGCCCGTATACTTCTTCCTCTCTACCCACCACCGGGCGAGCAAAAAAAGGGCAATGCAAACGATGGAAGAAACGACCACCGCCACGATCCCCATGTATTTTCGATGTATATCGGTAAGATGATACGCGATGTTGATATAGGCGACTGACGGAAGAAAATCCACCTGCCCCAGAATCATTGGTGTGAGCCAGTCCGTAAATGGCCAGAGGAACACGATGACGGCGCCTGCCAGATAGGTTGGAGTGCAGAGGGGCAAGGTGATGGTGACAAACCTCCAGAAACCGCTCGCTCCCTCGACTTCGGCTGCTTCTTCAAAGGTGGGGTCTATGGTGGTGAAACCGGCGGAAAGGCTGAGAACGACAAAAGGGAGCAGGTGGAGGGATTGAATGAACACCAGCCCGTGCAGGCCGTAAATGAAATTAACGGGTGTCCTGATCAAACCTGTTTGCATGAGAAGCAGGTTGAGCGTGCCGTACTTACCGAAAAAGATGATGAATGCGAATACGCCAGCATAGGCGGGCAAAACAATCGGCAAAAGGATCAAGGCTGTAAAGACGGTCTTTCCGCGCTGTCTGTATCTTGCAAGGATGTAGGATAAAGGTATCCCGAAAAGGGTGGTTGTCAGAAGCACCAGCGAGCTCAAGACCAAGGTGTTCCCAAAGATTTTCGCGTAATACGTATCTCGGAAAAATTCTAGGTAGTTATTTATGCCCCAGCTGGCAGACCCGGCGATCTTGAAGCTTTCCAGCACGAGAATCGACAGCGGATAAACTACAAGAAATGCAATGACCGACCACAGGAACGCTGTCAGAAAAAAATTGCCGCGGGACATATCACATCCTTCCCAACGATGACACGAATACGGGCGGGATAAAGCCCGCCCGTATTTCAAAAGCGGTGAGTATGTTAGGGCTTGGCAAGTATAGCGCGAGCCTGAGAGGCAGCCAGACGAGCTGATGCATAGTCACCATCGGTTTCGAAGAGTTTTCTTGCTTCTTTTATTTTCGCCTCAGCCTTCGTCACCGCTGCCTTCCTGGCTTTGGCAGCTTTAACTTCTCCCTCAACTTCCTCGATCAAGGACAGACAGACTGCTTTTCAACTCGCCCCATTTTCTGTAGATCTCGTATTCATAGTAGCGGTTGACTTCGTCCCATCTCTTTGTCGCGAGAGCCAAGTCGTATTGGATGAATCCGACGTTCAGATCCCAGAATGAGTCGACACCGAGCGCATCTTTAGCGTGCTTGGCCATGGTGATGCCTTCTTTTTCCCAACCGGAAAATCGGATGTCCGTTCTGGCAGGGAAGTAGCCTCCTTCCAGAACGTATTTTTGCCCGTCTATGCTGAATAGCCAGTCCAGAAAGATCTTCCCCGTCGCTTCGTTGGGCGCGTTCTTCAGTAAAGCCACTGCCTCTGGGGCCAAAATGGTTTTGTCAGGGAGCAAATCGCGCACGGGATAACCGTCTTTCCGGGCAACCATCGCATTCATTTGCGGCTGTGCGATACCGATGGGAACTTCGCCGCGACTCACCATGTGGGTCGTATCCGTGCTTCCTGTGGAAAAACGATCCAGTTGCGCTGCCAACAATCGGTTATATGCCCAGCCTTCTTTTTCCCCAAATCCCTGCAGGAGAATTTCCACCACTTCATGCATCGTGCCGGAGGCGTATGGAAGCGTCTGCACAATGCTGCCCCTGTAAATGGGATCGAGCATGTCCTTCCACGTTTTTGGCGGCGGGAGCCTTAGGGCTTTCAAAACCTTTTCGTTGTACAGATTGGTGACGATCCAGGGGGAAAAACAGGTCCATAAACCAGCTTCATCTTTTACCTTCATGCCGCGCCATTCGGCGGGAACCTTATCCCAATCTTTGGGCTTGTAAGGAACGATGAGCCCCTCTTTCTTCAAGACTTCATGCGCCGGAGCGCCCGCGCCTAAAAAGATGTCGGCATCCGGTTTGTCGCCCCATGCTCTCACTTTGTCCACACAGACCGGCCATCCACCCGGATGCACGAACGTTATGTCTACGTCCTTATTATAGGTCTTCTGATAGTACGCTTTGAAGCCCTTGGTAAGGCTGTCAGCTAATTCCGTGTAAATTGGACCGACCCAACCGACTTTGTCTTTGGCCTGCGCATGCGCTCCCGCCGAAAAGGCTGGAAGGAGTAGCAGCACCATCGAGAGAACCGTCAAAATTGCCGTCGCCAAAATCATCTTTCTCATACTGACCTCCTTTCTTATGGGTGTGTGGGATTTGAAAAAACGGAAATGCCTTTACGCCTAATCATCCTCTGCCGCTGTCGTACCCGAAAAGTGTCTCAAAAGTTTCAGCCAATCTCTCTATCTCACCTTGCTGCCGGGGGCTGCAGGGGCATCCGGCGTCAGAAGGTGCACCACGGACTCGTCTTCTGCAGCAAGAACCATCCCCCGCGATTCAACACCCATGAGGCTCGCCGGTTTCAGGTTGGCAAGAAGGACGACCTGTTTGCCTACGAGTTCCTCCTGCCGGTATAGGCTTGCGATGCCGGCGACAACGGTTCTTTGTTCTCCGATGTCCACGGTGAGCTTGAGGAGATTGCTTGACCCGGAAATCGGTTCAGCCTTTTGAATGGTCCCCACTCGGAGATCCAGCTTCTGAAAATCTTCTATGGTGATCATCTTTTCTTCATCTTCCTTTAACGCTCTTTCCCCCTCTTGCGGTTTCTCCTTCTTTTCAATCCGGTGGAAAAGATGAGGCGCCTTCGATAAGGCTTTTACCGGCCTCTCCTTCCCCCATGCATGAAGATCCTCAAGCTTCAATGCCGCCCCTTTCTTCGAAAGCCCCAAAAAGTCCTGGATATTTTCGGCTGTCTCAGGCATGACAGGCCAGATGAGGGCGGAGATGACTTTTAGGGATTCCACGATGTGGCACATGACCGTGGCGAGACGAGCCCTGTCCGATTTTGCGAGGACCCATGGTTCAGTGGTGACGATGTATTTGTTCACCTTTCCGATGAAGTCCCACACAGCGATGAGACCTTTGTGCATGCCGAGTTCCAACATGAAGGTCGCGTAGGCATCGGGAAGTTGTAGGGCCTCATTCTTGAGCTCTTCATCCACAGCAAGAGGCGGACCCGGTTCAGGGAGCTCTCCCTTGTAATAATTGTGCACCATGGTGAGGCTTCGGCTCACCAGATTCCCCAGGTCATTTGCCAGGTCCGCATTGATCCTTGCCACCAGAGCTTCTTCGCTGAATTCCGAGTCCAACCCGAAGACCATTTCCCGAAGCAGAAAATACCTGAACGCATCGAGACCG
>JAHECH010000340.1 GCA_024641835.1 Deltaproteobacteria bacterium | reverse complement strand
CCCAGGCCTCTGTGCCGGTGTACTCTCCTTTCTTGATCCTCACGTGGTCCTTGCATCCCACCGGGCAGGTCGGATCGGAGCATCGGCCTGCCTTGATGTTCTCAAGGTAATATTGCGGGCTGTAGAGACGATAAGCCTCTTGGGTCGGAAAGCGTCCTGTCCAGTTGTTCATCGACATGCCGTGCACATCCGCCCAGCCTGCAAAACCGTCCATGGTCCCCAATTCCAGGAGTTGATGATAAGCGGGGCTACTCCTGAAACGCGCCTGGATCATACGTGTCCGTTCGATCAATCTCTTAGAATCGACGACCTGAACACCCTTATTCCCGCAGGCGATGAAAGCTTTGAGATTCTTGGATCCCATGATGGCTGGCAAGCCCCCTTTCCCCCAGGTGGCCACCTTGTCCACGAGGCATATGGTCGTGTTCACCAGGCGCTCGCCGGCTGTTCCCATGGCCACAACAGCGTAATTCCTCCCATGCTTCTCCCAGAGCATATCGGTTGTTTCATAGGTGTCCTTTCCCCATAGGGCACCGGCATCGCAAATAGACACGTCATCACCGTTTATCTTGACATAAACCGGTCTTTTGGCTTTACCGCGGATGATCACCTCATCATAACCCGAGAGCTTCACGTTAATTCCGAAATCTCCTCCGGTTGTGCCTGGTGATATGGTTCCCGTAGACGGCCATTTGCTCATCACGGAGTTCTTGTTGGAAACCGGTGCCGCTGTGCCAAGCATCGGTCCCATTCCCATTAAAATGAGATTATCAGGGGAGTAAGGATCCACATCAGGATCTAGAAGGTCCCATGCAAATTTGCAATTGAGACCAAAGCCACCCAAAAATTTCCTGGCCATATCCAGGTCCAAGGGTTCGTTTCTTATTTCTTCCTTTGTCAGGTCCACATACAGGACTTGCCCCGCATATCCTCCCACTTTCATCTTCGATCTCCTTGTTGAGATTTGCTCTGATTTGCTATTGGTATACGACTTGGAATATCCTACTTAAATTTTCGGCGCCCTTAAGCCTTTCCTTCCATCCCCATTCATCCATGGGCAAATACTCCAAAGCGCCATAGAGACAGGATTTCACACATTCCGGGTCACCGCCGCAAAGATCACACTTCATGGCACATCCCTTCATGTAGTGATATAAAACACCCCCCAGTGGGCAGGCTATGACACAGGTTTTGCAACCCACACAAAGATCTTCATTCACCAAAAGGGCACCTGTTTTTTCATTGCGCGAAATGGCTCCCATGACACAGACGTCTGCGCATAAGGGGTCATGACACTGCTGACATACGATCGGGATGTTCTCATTGGTGCCGCCGCCGTTTGTCTTCATGATCCCAATTCTTGAAAGGTTCAGGTTGCACTGACCATCGTGGGTGAGAGAGCAGATCATCTCACATGCGTGACAGCCCGTGCACCTTTCCGGATGGATAACCAGTGCCTTTTCCATGGGTCTTATTCACTCCTTCCTGTGGGATTGGTTTTGTGTTTCAATTCCTCATACGAAAAACGGCTTGAGTCGGAATAACCATTGCCTGCGTCGCATCACTTCTCTATTCTCAAGAGTTCTGAGAAGCTCTTTGATGCTTCTTTTTTGGACCATCAAACTCCACAGCAGGCCCAAATCCTGTTTTATGTCAATAAATTGTCCTCCCACGCATCTATCCCCAGCCATGACCAGCCGGAAAGAACCCCCGTTTTTCTCCCCTTCCACAGTGGAAACAAGGCTGGGCTTGCCCTCTTTGGCCCTTTTATTCAAGGATTTCCTCCATGCAGATTCCGTATGTCCAAAACCAACCACATGATGGCCAAAGATATCTACATTCAGGATATTCTGCGACCCCGGATAATCGGTTGTTGAGCCTGCGCAGTTGCGTCCAACGACTGCTCCCTGCCTGTTGGCATTGTGCCAGAAAAGGTTCAAAGAGGGCTCTCCTGTCAAAACGTCATGAGTCTCTATACAATCCCCACAGGCATAAATTCCAGGGACATTCGTTTCCATACGGGAATTGACATGGATGCCACCCTTGTCTCCCAACCTGATGCCTGCCTCGCGCGCCAGTTCCACTTTTGGCCGCATCCCAAGTGCGGATATCAACATATCGCACTCCAGTTCCCTCTTGTCGGTTCGAAGACCCTCGACGCGATCCGATCCCGGGGCTTCCTTGGCCGATTCACCCAAAAGGACCTTTATTCCGTGCTCCTCAAGAATGGCCTTTGCCCGGTGAGCGAATTCGTGATCCAAAGCAAGAGGCAGAATTTGATCCATCATCTCTACCACGGTCACTTCGTACCCTCGGCGGTGCAGGGCTATGGCCACCTCGATCCCGATGGCACCGGAGCCGACTACGATCGCCTTCTTGCCCCTGTGCTTGCATATTTCATCCGCGTCTTTTAGGGTCTTTAGCTTGAATATCCCCCTTTTGAGTTCGCCAAGACCCACAGCTTCGCTGCCCGTTGCAAGAACAAGTTTCCCAAATGGAAGGGATTGTCCATCATTCAAGGTCACTTTCTTTGCGCAGCAGTCAATCTCCTTGACATGCTTTCCAAGCAACGTGCGGATCCCCAGCTGCGTATAGTCACACTCTTTTTTTATAAAGGTGCGTTCCTTGTCAATTTTCCCGCCGATATAGTCGGGCAGGACACATGCGGAATAGAGGGGATTTTTCTCGCTCGAAATGATCGTTATTTTACAGTGGTCATTGAAACGCCTTAGGGTGGATGCGGCGCTGAACCCGCCGATTCCGTTTCCAATAATAATCACTTCCATGGTTTTCATGCTGGATTCTTTTTTCTTATGACCCTTGGAAAAACCCGTTCTCAGGAATAGCTATCAGGAGGGTAAGGGTAATGACACTCCCTTGAAGCAGCCCTGCATACCCCCCTTGGGTCTATCGTCTAAATCACATACGATCGGCGGTACCCCTCTCCGATAGCATCTATGATCCTGCGAGGTTTCACGCAGTCGCCAATGGTGATGACTTCCGGCACCTTGTTCCATAATTGGTCCACCAAGGCTCCGCTGTTTGATTTCATTCCAACCGCCACGATAACCGTATCGGCTTTCAATCGGCTTCCCTGGCTTTTTGGATTGACAAGGTCTATGCCTGTTTCAGTTATTCGAACGGGAATGGTGCTAGTCAAGATCGTGACCTTGTTGTCATCGAGCAACTTCACGAGGTCAAGGGCATTGCCCCATACCATATCCCGTGCAACGGTATCCAGGATCTCAACGATACTCGCCCGTTTGCCTTGTTTAGCCAGATGCAAGGCTGTTTCGCAGCCAATGGAACCGCCACCGATAACGACCACCGAATCTCCGATGCGGCCTCTGCCCAGGAGCACATCCACAGCGGTGAAGACTCTTCCTTTTTCCATTCCCGCTTTTATCCCTTCGATTTCAGGAACGACCGGCGAGGCACCTGTGGCAACAAAAACCACGTCAGGATTGACCTTCTGGATGAGGTCAGGGGTTGCCTCCTTTTCAAACTCAGTGGGTACGCCCACCTTTTTCATTTGGGTCCTGAGGTACTCGAGCAAAAGCCTATAGTCGTCCTTGAAGTCGGGTGCTGAAGCCGGTATGAGATTACCGCCCAGCCTGTCGCTCTTTTCCCAGAGGACGACATCGTGACCTCTCAATCTACAGACCATGGCCGCTTCCATGCCTGCTGGTCCGCCTCCGATAACGATGACGGATTTCTTCTTTTCTGCCGGCCTTATGGCCAATTCCCTTTCCACGGCTGTCGCCGGATTGACCGTACAGCCGATATGGTGAAATTTCCTAACCCTTCCTATACAACCTTCGTGACACCCAACGCACGGGTTGATATCCTCGATCCTTGCTTCTTTCACCTTGTTCGGCCACTCCGGGTCGGCCAGCAGATATCTTCCCAATGCGATAAAGTCCGCTTTTCCCTCTTGCAGCACTTTTTCTGCCAGATCCGGATATCCCAGTTTCCCGGAGACAATCACCGGGATTTTTACCGCTTTCTTCGTCAGCTCCGCCAGGTGCACGGCATTGCCGCGGGGCTGCGTTGTGGGAGGCTGGGCAATATTATATGTTTCATAGCACCCGGCATTGATGCTGAGGGCATTGACGCCTGCCGCTTCTAACATTCTTGCAATCTCGATCCCTTCTTCAATGCTACGGCCTCCTTCCAGGCAATGGGTTAGAGGATACTTGTAAAGAATGGGAAAGTCCGGCCCGGCTCCTCTTCTGATAGCCTGCACAAGCTCCAGAGGCAGTCTCATTCTGCCTTTTAAATCCCCGCCGTATCGATCCGTTCGTTTGTTCCAGAGCGCCGACATGAACTCGTCAAGGAGATACCCCTGATGGGAGTGGATCTCGATCGCATCCATACCGGAAAGCGCGATGATTCTGGCACTGAATTCATAATCTCGAACCAGTTCTTCGATCTCTTGGGTGCTGAGTTCCCGTGCGATGACATACCGTTCACCTTGGGCCGGATATCGACCCGGGCCGATCCGAGGTAGTTCGCCTTCAGGGCTCCGGAAGCTGGGCAGGGGAGATGGGGCGACAAGGCCGCCGTGGGGAAGGTCTGACCTGGGAGTGGGTATACGCCCAATCCCGATGGTGAGTTGTACACAGATCTTTGCCCCATAGTCATGGACCGCTTCTGCTAAGTAATTAAGCCAAGTGCCGGCTCTGGCATTATGGACGGTAGGTCCACCGATCGAGATCTCCAGTTTTCTGTTTGTGCTCATGAATGTGGTTTTGATGAGCCCTACGCCACCCTTTGCACGAGCAACGTAGAAATCCACTGCGCGCTGCTCCAAGGCTGCGTCGTCGCCCGGATAACCGAGTTGTACGTTAATGGCATCCATGACAATACGATTCTTGACGGTAAGTGAGCCTATTTGGCCTCTTTCAAAAAGCTTCATCATTCCCATCCCCCTTCTTTTTCATCCAAAAAATTTTTTCCTTAACCCCGTTTCCTAGCCCTTAGCATCTCTGCAAAAGCCTCGACCCTTGTCCTCAATGGTGATTTCGACCCCGAGGATTTCATGGGCCTTTTGGAAAATTTTCTCTATCTGTGCACCTAAATACTCGACTCTCTCTTTAGAAAACTCAGGAAATTCACCCCACCTCGAATCCATGGAGCCGTCGACATACACAGCGGGATGACCATAAACCTCATGGAGCAATTCATCGGTCTTAGAGCCCATATCACAGTAGTAGCTTGAGGTCAGAACCATGTCCGGGGCAGGAATAATCCCTTTGGCCAGAGCTCCAACCCTGATTTGCTGCAAAGAACAGAGCCCGTGTCCCGGAGGCAATCCGTTTTCTTCGCCGGCCTCCAGGACAGGCCCGAGTTTGTTAAATATCTGGCCCAAGCTGTAACAAAGAACCACATCAGGACAAGTGACGAGGACATTGTCGGATGCTGCACCTATAGCCATGGCAGGGCCGGTAATGGTCGGGAAACGAAAATAGACGATTTTTCCCGTCTTGTTTGGCAAGGACCAGATCAATAAACTCCAG
>JAHECH010000339.1 GCA_024641835.1 Deltaproteobacteria bacterium | reverse complement strand
TGCACCAAAACGTCTCGGTATGGAACAGACGGTCCTCGTATCGCATATGTTCGGGGTCCCAAAGACGTTACATAGTCTCAGGATATAATGTTCGAACCCTTTGGGGTCTCCATGACTGAAGGCGACTGATTCCGCACCGTATTTCTCTCTGGCTTTCTTCATGGCCCGGGCTATTGTCTCTAAAGCCTCATCCCATGAGATCCGCTTCCACTTACCTTCACCTCTGGCTCCCTCCCTTTTGAGAGGATATTTCAGGCGGTCCGGGTGATAGAGGGTCTCAATCGCTGCCAGGCCTTTGACACAAAGCCTCCCGTGATTGGCCGGGCATCCGAAATCCCCCTCCACCCTGGTTACTTTCCCGTTGCTCACATGGACGAGTACCCCGCACATGCGGTAGCACAAATTGCAGCAACTCTTTACCACCTTTTCTCCTCTTGGCATCGCCATCCGTACCCTCTCCTAAGAATCCAACACCCGTTCGGTTTTTCGCAAAAGACTTACGGTATAAAGATTGGCGTGGCCAATCCTTACCTCTTCGACAGCAGGCTTATTTTGCCTTTTCCAAGATATAGACTGCACCTTGGTTCCCGTCGACCCTGATCCGGTCCCCGGTCTTAATTTTTTTGGTCGCCTCACGGGTACCCACACAAGCGGGTATGGCATATTCACGAGCCACGAGCACGGCATGGGACAAACCGCCGCCGGCATTGGTCACCACACCTTTGATAATGCTAAATGCAGGCGTCCAGGGCACGGCCGTGGCCACGGTCACCAGGATATCCCCGGGTTGAAGTTGATCCAAATCCCTCTCCCTAAGGATCACGCGGGCAATCCCTTCCACAACTCCTGGAGCTGAGCTTGCTGCGTAGAGATCCGCCTTCAATTCCGGCTTCACCTTCGGTGGGGAGGCCACCACCCTTATGAGCGGGTTTTTCTTTGCCACGTCTGGAAATTTAGACATGTCACCCAAAAAGGGCTTGGGCTCAATTTTTAGATACCGCTCCCTCTCCTCCTTGCGCTGCTTGACATAGGGACGCAGATCAATTCGATCCATGCATATGGAGGCCTTCCTTATCTCTGGGGGCAAGAGGTAAAAGATATCGTCTCGCTCATCAATGATACCTGCTTTGGCAAACCGCCGACCGTACTCCAGGAATATCCGGCGAGAGATGGCTGCCACCTGTTGGTCAAGATACCAGTTGTGTTCCTCACTGAAGACGCTTCCTCTTTGCGCCACCCGCATCAGCTTTTCGAACCAATCCCTTTTGTCTGCCGGAACCTTGGCCAGGACTTCCTTCTCCGCCTTCTCTCTCTCCTTGCCTAAGCGCTTTCTTTCCGCATCAAGGCTAAAAGCCCCCCCTTTGCCGATTGCCTGCTTTATGTCACGCAACGGAAGACTGTTATCCTCCATCCAGGTAATACTGCTGACATCCCACATATCAATATTTCTCCACCCCTCCACCTTGAGCCATTCGCGGTACTCGTTCAGCCACTCCCTGCCTGCCTTGCTTTGCTCCAGCTTGGGTATGATGTCTTTATCCTCGTTTTTCAAGAAGATCTCGGTAAGTCCTAATTCCTTTACCGTGTCTCCAAACCTCCAAAGGTCTCTGTTGACGTTGAATAGCCGATTATCAAAGCCGGATGTGAGGGCCTTAAATATGGCATGGTCCTGATTGATACCAAGCAGC
This sequence comes from Deltaproteobacteria bacterium, assembly GCA_024641835.1. Classification (GTDB taxonomy): domain Bacteria; phylum Desulfobacterota; class DSM-4660; order Desulfatiglandales; family HGW-15; genus JAHECH01. The sequence continues at coordinate 3,849 of JAHECH010000339.1, read as the reverse complement.
TCCTGGCACACTTCGCCAAAAGTCCACACCAGGGTAAACACAGGATACATGTAGTAGAAATGCAGTTCCCGCCATCGGTAATGGATTCGGTTAAAGAAATCCTCGAGGTGCTCTCGAAGTTCAATTTCGTTTGCATTTTCGACGTCAAACTCCTGGAATTCCTTAACCACACCCATCCATTGGCCCATCTCCTTTTTCCACATGCCATCGAAGTCTTCAATAAAAGGCCTCAGGTTCTCTCGGAACTTCTTCTCTCGTTCCGGAACTTCTTCAGGTTTACATTCGATGACGGCAAGATAAGAGTAACCGTCAACGATCCTCTCGTCCCAACCCTTAGTCTCTGGCACCTGGAGCTTTTCACAAGCATACTGCTGACCGTAGGTTAGCTCGTCAGTCCACAGGTAGCCCGTGAGCGGGAGGAGACCTTTGGGAAAATGCGCAAGGTCTGCCAGCCAAACTTTGTATTCCTTTAAATCCTTATCCGGATCGAACTCAAACTGGTTCATGCCATAGCAAGCAACCATCTTCACCCCTCCTTCTCTCGTGTGAGGTTCTGTCCAAAAAGTCTGTGTAACACCAAGATCTCTCCCCTGCTTTCAGAGTTCACCCCCCTTCTCTCCATCCAGATTCAATGATTTCCTGCCAGCTCTTTCTTCTCTTCGCCGCCCGGGTCCCGATCCATGTTTGATATCATTACAGCTCATGGGCTTCGTGGCTTTCTTATGCCCAAACAATGGGTGAAGCAGGAAATCCTATTCGTGAAGAATTGTCCCCCTACTCCGCGAAACCTCGTGGCCTGCCAACGTATTGAAAGAATATCCAATCGAGTCACCATAACCCCCTTTTCCTAGGCCCTCCCGCATCCTCCGCAGCAGCCCTGTTAAGAAGGACCGACACCAGGGAAGGGAAAGTGGGGATCGGTAGAACCTATTCGGGTCCTCCACCAGAGGTGGGGGTTTAGCTACAACGAAGTAGATCAAGATGGAAAATGACAGTACCTTGCTTAGATGGTTGGGAAGAGAATTCGTTTCAGCAGGTCTCGGCTATCCATGAAGAAACGCGGCTGCGCTCCGTTGGAAAAGAAAAAAGCCTCCAAAGGTGTATAAAAAACCTGTGGAGGCTTCACATCGCCATCTTCAGAGAAGCGTTCCTCATGACCATCACGCGAGACTGGTTTATTGTTACATGGATGCTTGGTTTGCCGTCACACTGTCTACAATAAACAAGACTTACTTTTATAAAACCTGGGCATTTCCTTTGTCAAGCTAAAAAGACAGTGACCTAAACATCATCACCGAGCCACAATAATCCAAAACTTGGAAAAAATTCGCGTTTTCAGATAGTACTAGTATTTCAGGCACATAACCAAATATCGAAGTCTCCCCTTTTGCCAAAACCCAGCGTTTTTTTTGGGTTATTCAAATGGGCCTACAGAGGCTTTCACGATCGATCCTCGTACAAGAGATTTTTTCTTGCTCTCCTTTTGATTATCTTATATTGTCTACAATAGTCAAAAAATCCGAGGGGCACGCATGGAATTTATGGGTGTGACCCAAAGTGCAGCTCAACACTTGAGGGAGAGTATTATCTCCGGGGAATTGGCCCCGGGGAAGAGACTGAACGAATTGGATCTTTCCTCTCGCCTTGGCATCAGCCGCCCTCCCCTGCGCGAGGCTTTTAGACTGCTGGAAAACGAGCGCCTGGTCGTATCTGTTCCCAGGAGAGGCTGCTATGTGACAGCAGTGTCAGCTCAGGATTGTCGCCAGATCTTCCAGGCCAGGGAGATGATTGAGTGCTATGTGATAGATCTCCTTAAGGCAAAAAACATAAAAGGGCTACCTAACGTAGATTCGGCTTTGGCGTCCGCGTCTGATTTGTGGCCACCCTCACGCAACAAGGAAGAAGGGATCATGCACAATCCCTTTCCTCATTTTCATATAAAACTGGTTGAGTCAACGGGCAATCATTGGATTATCGGCTTTTACAATTCCATTGCTTCCAGCCTCGCCCGTTATCAATTCATGTGTACCTATGTCCCCGGCGTTCCGGACCAAGCTCAAGATGAACACAGGCAGATTTTGGATTTCATTAAGGGGGGTGAATATGATCTGGCTAGAGAATTCCTCAAATTTCACATCCGTGGAATGCTCGCTTATATAGAGCAAGTGATCAGCCAAAAAAACCATTCACAATAAGGCCATTTCTAAATGGGGATACGCTGCCCTTGAACAGGCTCTAACCTAGTCCGGAAAGGAGGTGATGTGACAAGTTCGTTATATCACCCTTTCCGAAGAGGCTCGTAAAGAAATAAAAGTGGCGGTTTTCCCCGTCTGGGATGAACTGGCAAAGATGAGTTCCGATAACGCTCAAGTGGTGCGAATATTCAGGGGTATCTTGGAATCAAGAAGTGAGCCAAAGGGAAGGCCCTTTCTGATGATGAGTCTGAATCTCCCGAAACCATCCGTCGGGCTCAGAACTAGGACGATGATTCACGGATTTTGAATCCGGATTTTGAGACCTCCAGACCACGGAGGGGTCGCTTTGAAAACCCAGAGTGCACAACATAGAATCGAACGTATTCATTCCCTTTCAAAGAACCGGCTTGCTGACTTAACGAAAGCAAAAGAAAGAGGTCAGAAGATCATTGGATACACTCCGGGAGGCTATATGCCTGAAGAACTGGTTTTAGCATGCGGGGGCATACCTCTATGCTTGGTGAGCGGCGGCGATCATTCTGCCGTGGAGCTTGCCGGTGCTTACATATGCCGGTGGATTGACCCCTTTTATCGGGCTCAGATCGGTTATGCTGTTTCCGGCGACGATCCCTATTACAATCTGATCGATCTGCTTGTGGTGCCGGTGACAGACAACCATGTGAGAGCAATGATGGACGTTATAGACTATCATAGCCCTGTTGAAATATTTCCCTATGGAATTCCGCATACGAAGGAGGAGATCGCTTTTACCTACTATCTTCACGGGTTGAGGAGGCTAAAAGAGAAGCTGGAAGATATCACCGGCGCAATAATTACGGAGACCCGCCTCAGACAGGCGATTGATTTGTGTAATAGAGAAAGGCAACTCCTGAAAGACATCAGCTTGATGCGAAAATCTGACCAGATTCCTCTGAGCGGAAGAGAATTTGTGGCTCTCAACCACGCTTCTTTTGTCGGCGACAAACTTGAGGTTGTGAAAGTACTGGAAGCGATTTATGAGGAACTGAAAATTCAACAGAACGCGGCTGAAAAAAACCCGCGGGTTCTTTTAACCGGATCGACGCTGGCCATCGGTGATAATAAAATCATAGACCTCATTGAAGAGGCGGGCGGAGTGATTGCCATTGAGGAGTTTGCTGAAGGAATCAGGCCCTATTGGGAAATGGTCAAACCGGAGGGCGACCTCATTGAAGACTTGGCCGATTGTTATTTCAGGCGGAGGATTCCACCCGCTTGGTTTCGTCCCGGCAGGGAGAGGTTTGATTTTCTCATTCAGTTGGCAAAGGATTATCGTGTGAGCGGGGTTATTTGGTACGAGCTGCTGTACCGTGAATCATACAAAACGGAATCCTATTATTTCCCGACCATTCTCAAGAAAAGAACAGGCTTACCCATGCTGACATTGGAATCGGAGTACGACACCAACGAGGTGGGCACGTTACGAACCCGCATTGAGACTTTCATTGAAATGATAAGGAACTGAGAGATGCCCCATCACTACAGTGAACTCCTCAAGCTGTGTGGCTTTGGGGATGAGGACATGGAGAGGGAAAAAAGCCGAATCGATCAAGTATTCGACAAACTTGAATTCGGACCGCGAGATTTTGCCTTTGCTGAGAAGTGGGTGAGAGAG
>JAHECH010000338.1 GCA_024641835.1 Deltaproteobacteria bacterium | reverse complement strand
GGAAGCAGCAGAAGCCATACTGAAAATCAACAACATTGAGGTAAAGTACCACGAGGTCATCCTGGTACTCAAAGGGGTCTCCATCGAGGTGCCCAGAGGAGCCATTGTCGCCCTCCTTGGCGCCAACGGCGCTGGAAAAAGCACGACCCTCAAGGCCGTCTCTGGCTTGCTGAAGACAGAGGACGGCGAAGTGACGGACGGTGCCATCGCGTATGAAGGACGGCATATCCATCATGAGCATGCATCCAACATTGCCAGGATGGGGATTGTTCAGGTCATCGAGGGACGTCGCGTTTTTGAGCATCTCACGGTGGAGGAAAACCTCAAAGTAGGGGCTCATCTGAGAAAGATCGGTTCGATCAAGGAAGGTCTGGAACTCGTCTATCACTACTTCCCGAGACTCAAGGAAAAGCGAAACGAGGTTGCGGGATTGGTCAGTGGCGGCGAGCAGCAGATGACGGTGGTGGGCAGGGCCTTGATGACCGAACCAAAGCTGGTCCTTCTAGATGAACCATCCATGGGGCTTGCCCCCAAGCTGATTCATGAGATCTTCAGGATCATCATTCAGCTCAACCAGGAACAACACATCTCCATTCTTCTGGTGGAGCAGAACGCGAAACTGGCTCTCAATGTGGCCCCCCATGCCTATGTCATGGAAACCGGGCGCATTGTCATGGATGACAGCTCGGATAAGCTGATGCAGAATGAGGACATCAAGGACTTCTACCTCGGCCTGACCGACAAAGGTGGGAGAAAGAGTTTTCGTGACGTGAAGCACTACAAGCGCAGAAAGAGATGGCTCGCCTAAGAAGGTTGCTGCGCTTCAAGGCAAACACTTTTCGTTCCGCAAAGGGAGGTTCCTAATGAATAAAAGACTGGCATTGATCATTGCTCTGTTCTTCGTCACAGCGGTGGCTTTCACTGCCTGTGCGACAATGGGAAAGCCCACGGCTGACAATTTTCGGGTACCCGAGATTACCTTGCAATCTTTCGAAGTTCCCGAGTATGATGGATACTGGTATTACGCTGGTAGTGTTAAAGCCACAAAGGGATCGGATGGAGATCATGGGGCTCCGCTCCCCATGAGCTTCCTGTTCAGCATTAAGAATCCTAACCCCTACCCGGTCATCCTTGAAGGCATCACCTATACGGTGGCCTTCGACAAGGATTTTGACTTGTATTCAGGGAACAACAACGACACTTACTGGATACCTGCGGGGGTAACCGACCACGTGCGATTGACCACTATGATTACGGCCCGATCCGCGCTACTTAGCTTGCTGGTCACAGGCGGATATAAGCTGAAAGAAAAGGGATGGAGCCCGTGGGACGCTTTGCAGCGTTGGTGGGAAGGGGTTCCCAACATGACCGTTCCCGTAACCATTAAGGATTGTACTTTTACCTTCAAGGCTGACGGAGTGACCAAAGCGGTGCCTTTCCTGGTGACATTCAAATAGGCATCCCGGCCTCTGGCCCTTTGCCGTGGCCTCCCACGGCAAAGGGCTTTTTTATTCGATTCCATGAAGACTGAAACATCTCAGGCCATTGTCATGAGGGTAAAGGAACTGGGAGAAAGTGACCTCATCGTCACCTTCTTCACGCCTCACCGGGGGCTTCTGAAAGGTGTAGCCAAAGCAGCCCGAAGAAGCCGGAAGCGCTTTGTCAACTGCCTTGACAAGTTCTCCCTCGTGAGTCTGGAATATACCCTCAAGACAGAGGGGGGCCTGTGCTTTCTCCATTCGGGTAAACTCATCGACGGATATCCTGACCTTCGATCTGATTTTACCCTACTCTCCACGGCGAGCTACATCATCGAACTGACAGAGATCCTTTTCCCTCCCGGTGTCTCCGAACCGAGAATGTTCAATCTCGTGAAGGAATCTCTCGCTTCCCTTACTTCGGCTGAGAGAGCGGCGGCCGTCTCTACCATTTTCGAGGCAAGGGCCATGACCCTCGGCGGTTACAGGGTCAACCTGGAAAAATGTTCCAAATGTGGAAGGGCATATAAAGGCGAAGGCATAGCGGTCTTCAAGCCGGAAAAAGGGGGGATTACGTGCCTTAAGTGTGAGCAACCTTCCTCTCTCCATCCTCCCATGACGCCTGATGCAGTCAGCACTTTGGAAATGCTACAGGAAGGGTCTTTTTCTGCATCAGAGGTTGATGGTATCGCAGATGACGTCATGAAGCATCTGAAGGCGGTTTTGAAGCTCCATCGCGAATATCGTCTGGAGCAGAGATTGAAGACATCAAAATATCTGGAATAAAGAGATCGTTCCTGTGAAGTAGCAATCCATCCCGCCTCCCAGACTGAAAATCTTAAATCGAAAATCCAAAATCAATAATTCTCAGTCCTCCTTGTCCTGCAGCACCTTCAGGATTTCGGCAATGACCTCATCATTATCAAAAGAGAATGACACGGTGCCGTGGGCCACATCAAAGGATGTGAGCTTGCAGCGATACCCCCGGGCAACCTGCTTCAATAGTTTCTTGAACTTCGCTACCTCCGGGTGAGAGAGGCTATCCACTTCTTCCGGAAACAGATCGACTTCAATGACTCCTGAGCTCATGGCTCTTCCCCGTCACCTTTACCCACCTAGGCGGGCAACCTCTCTCCCCCCCCATGGCCCCTCAAACGTCCTGAATACCTCTCTCCCAAGGAGGAGGTGTAGGACATAAAACAGCCCTTATGGGGAGAGGGCTTCGTCTTGAAATCAGCTACATCTTATAAACCATGTATTCTAGGACTTCAAACACAATCCCAAATGCATCGCCTTGTTAAGGGCTCTCTATAGGAATGAGCGGGTTTCGGGACTTTCCTGATCACCAGCAAGGCATCAGATGCAAGGCGTGCACTTCAGTTACGAGTGACGAGTAACAGGTAACGAGATCAGAACATTACTACTAGGAGCACTAAACTGGTGTAACCACAAGGGGCATGGGCTTTTTCTGAAGTGACTGGCGGGAGGGCGCCGTCTTTTCACGACTTATCTGTGGGGGAAGCCCCGGCCCCGAGCGCAGCGAGGGGAACGGTGGAGGGGGCAAGTTTCCCTCGCAGATAACTCGTAGAAAAGACCAGCCCGGGAGACTTGGAACGAAAGAAAATGCTCATGCCACGCAAGAATGCAAGCAATATATTGCTCTCCTCAGTAACTTGTCACTCGTGACTCGTCACTTGTCACTTCTCTGAGACGATGAAGGCAACACAGCAGATGATGTCTTGATGGTGGATCAGGGCAATAAAGATCCATTGACTTTGAGACACTCGGGTGATAGGTTTCACGCATTTTTTAAAAGCTCATTTCAGCGCAAGCCTTATTCGAGGTTATGTACATGAAATTTCAAGATGTGATCATGACTTTACAAAGGTTCTGGGCCGACAGGGGATGCCTCATCCAGCAACCCTATGACGTGGAAGTGGGAGCTGGCACATTCAATCCCGCTACCCTGTTGAGAACCTTGGGACCGGAGCCATGGGCTGTTGCCTATGTGGAGCCCTCCCGTAGGCCCACGGACGGTAGATACGGTGAAAATCCCAACCGGCTGGGCCACTACTACCAGTATCAGGTGATCGTGAAGCCATCGCCTATGGACATTCAGGAGATCTACCTGGACAGTTTGAGAGCCCTGGGCATCAACCCTCTGGATCACGATATACGCTTTGTGGAGGATGACTGGGAGTCACCCACCCTAGGCGCCTCTGGTCTTGGCTGGGAAGTCTGGCTGGATGGCATGGAAATTACCCAATTCACTTATTTCCAGCTGGCCGGCAGCGTCAAACTTGATCCCATCTCCGTAGAAATCACCTACGGCATGGAAAGAATCGCCATGTATCTTCAGCAAAAGGAAAGCGTCTTCGATCTGATGTGGAATGACAAGATCACCTATGGAGACGTCCACAAAAAAGGAGAATGGGAGCTCTCCATGTACAGTTTTCAACTGGCTGATGTCGAGATGCTCCTGAAAATGTTTGATATGTGTGAGCAAGAATCCGTGCGCGTCAGTCAAAAGGGGATCGTTCTCCCTGCGTATGACTACTGTCTGAAATGCTCGCATATCTTCAACATCCTTGATGCCAGGGGAGCCATCAGCGTAGCAGAGAGGACCAAGTACATCGAGCGAATCAGAAATCTGGCCCGCATGGTGGCTAAGAACTACCTCGCAGAGAGAGAGGAAATGGGATTTCCTCTTCTTGCCCGTGGGAGTTGAGAAATAGGAGCATCGTTATGTCCGGTGAATTGCTTTTTGAAATAGGAACCGAAGAGATTCCTTCGGACTACCTCGACAACGCACTGGCGGAAATGGGGCGACTCGCCTCGACCTTTCTCACGGAGAGACGCATCCACGTTTCTGACAAGCTGATCCTCCATGGAACCCCAAGGCGATTGATTCTATTCGGCAAGGGTATTGGCGAAAAACAGGAAGATATCGTGGAAGAGATCACCGGTCCTCCCAAGAAGGCTGCCTTTGATCAGGATGGGAAACCGACGAAAGCGGCCCTCGGTTTTGCCCAGAAGCAGGGCGTTTCCGCCGATAAGCTGCAGATTCAGCAAACCCCCAAAGGCGAGTACCTCTACGTTAAACGAAGAATACCGGGAAGACCCACCTCAGAGATCCTTGCTGAGGTCTTGCCGAAGCTCATTGCCGACATCCCCTGGCCAAAGTCCATGCGCTGGGGGAGTTACACATTTCCCTTCGTTCGCCCCATCCACTGGGTGCTCGCCTTGTTCAGCGGCAAGGTCATCCCTTTTGAAGTGGCGGGTGTAAAAAGTGGAAATAAAACCAGAGGGCATCGGTTCATGGCCCCCCAGGTCATGGAAGTCAAGAATGCCAGGGACTACTTTAACAAAATGAGAAAAGCTTTCGTCTTGATTGACCGTGAGGAACGAGCATCCAAGATACGAGAAGCAGCGACAGCTGCTGCGAATACCGTCTCAGGAACACCCTTGATGGACCCCGAACTGCTCAACACCGTGACCAACATGGTTGAGTTCCCATCCGCGGTTTGCGGCAGCTTTGACGAAGCTTTCCTCCAGCTCCCTGACCCGGTGCTCATTACGGCGATGAAAAAACACCAGAAGTATTTTGCCGTCCGTGATCAGCGTAACCGAACCATGCCTCATTTTGTGGCTGTGAACAATACCGTTGCATCGGATGAAACGGTTGTCACCAAAGGCCATGAGAGGGTCCTCAGGGCAAGGCTATCTGACGCGAACTTCTTCTTCAAAGAAGACAGGAAAAAGCCGTTACTCGGGAGGTTGGAGGAACTGAAAGGGGTCATCTACCAGGCCCAGCTTGGGACCTCCTTTGCCAAGGTCCAGCGATTCAGCCGATTGGCTGAATATCTCTCCGAACAGGCTGCTCCGCACATCGTCCGCGAGGTTCGGCTGGCATCAAGCCTCTGTAAATGCGATCTTGTTACGGCCATGGTGACCGAATTCCCAGAACTCCAGGGCGTCATGGGGAAAGAGTACGCCCGGCTGGATGGCCATCCCGAGGCTGTATGCCTCGCAATCCATGAGCATTATCTTCCTGCCCGTG
>JAHECH010000337.1 GCA_024641835.1 Deltaproteobacteria bacterium | reverse complement strand
CCTTTGGGTCATTCCGATAAAATAGAGGTCCCTTTGAAGCGCCAGCCTCGCCTTGTTGACCGGCAGAATCTGTTCCTTGTAACCCGACAGCTCCGGATCCGTAATTTGCTCTTTCTCTTCAGGAAGCTCCTTCATCGTGTCCTCCGTGGGTCCGTCTAATCATTTTGCAAAACCCCCAGTTTCCTGAGTCATGAATCCGTTGCCAAACTGAGCTGAGCCGGAGCACCCCGGGGGTGTTCTCTCAGGACCGCAATACTGCCTCAGGTGCGTTTTGAACGCCCCCATAATCCTAATAGCCATCACCGGGTAGGCACAGAAGAGCATGCCAGTCGGAGCGCTACATCTTCTGGGGCTGCCCGGGGAAGACTATGAGGCGAAAGGTGCCGTTCAAATGGCTCAGGACAACTTTGATTGCGGCCTGGAAGAACACCCCCGGGGTGCTCCGGCTGCGTTGACTCATCCGCCCCTTTTATGACTCAGGATGCTAGGAGTACGCTCCCGTAGGAGTACGCTCCCGTACATATCAAGGATGGTAGGAATGGTCAAGAAAGGAAGGCCTCCCCATCAGGTTTTACATTAACAAGGAGGGCCGGGACCGATCCCTTAAAGGAGTTGAGTCCTGCTTCTCTCCATATCCTGGTATCAAGGATCAATCTGCCGTCTGGGGTATTTATTGACTCGGGATGCACTTTCTTCTATATATTCCATAGTGATTGGCCATCCAGAAATCAAACATTCTCAGATGGAGCGGTCAGCATTCGGCCTGATTCCTTGTTGTTTCAAAGCATCGGAACTTTATGAGATATGAGAAAGTCGCTGACAAAAGGGTTGATTTACGTTTACACGGGTGACGGAAAAGGGAAGACAACAGCGGCTTTGGGATTGGCCCTGAGAGCTGCCGGCCATGGGCTTAAGGTTCTCATCATCCAATTTATGAAAAAGCGGCCCAACTCTGGAGAAATAAGGGCGTTGAGAGCTACGGATCTTCCCATCACGATCAAGCAATTCGGCCGGCGCGGATTCTTGAAATCAGGAGCCCCTGAGCCCGCGGACATCCGCATGGTTCACCAGGGTCTTCAGTATTTCAAGGAAGCGATGGATAGTGGAGCGTACGACATCATCGTTTTGGATGAAATCAACATGGCCATTTATTTCGGACTGGTGAATCAAGACGAGGTAATAGATCTGATTCAAAGCCGGACTTCCCGCCTTCATCTCTTATTGACCGGTCGTAGGGCGACCAAGAAGATCATGGATCTGGCTGATCTTGTAACTGAAATGAAGGAGGTGAAACACTACTATCACAGAGGGGTGAATGCGCAGAAGGGTCTCGATTATTAGGGCTCTCCGCGTACAGGCTGATCGCTGATTCCAAGATGTGATATGAATAGACGTCATGGAAGAAATCTGGATCATAGGAATTGGCCGGTTTGGATCTCTCGCATATTCCAGGCTGTCAAAGCGGGCTAAAAGCAGGGTTTTTGTTCTGGTAGACCCGATCAAAGAGAATCTTCTGCGCTGTGAAGGGTCTAACGTCACCCTCGAACAGTCGGAGGGAGTCGATTTTCTCACCCGACACCTCAGCCACGCAGAACCTAAACCAGACTGGATCATCCCTGCGTTGCCTGTTCATCTGGCCGCTGAGTGGGTCCTGTCTCACCTGCGCTCAGGGGGGATTCGTCGTATCCCAATACCCCTAAAAATCGAGCCCCTTCTGCCCAATCCTGTGCGAGGATCAGAGGGCAATATGTATGTGAGTCATGCGGATTTCAGATGTCCGGACGATTGTGCCGAGCCGCGCGATCATTGCACTGTTACCCAAGAACCCAGAAAACAAAACATGTTTGATCTCCTCAGAGAATTGCAGATGCCTCCTTTTCGATCAGTGGTGCTCAGGAGCTACCAACTGGGACCAGGCATTGGGGGATACCGATCCGAACAGCTCTTTGCGCTGCTTCGGGGTGTGGAGCAGACACCCGGCCGTCTCCTCGTGTGCACCGCTTGCCGCTGTCACGGGGTTATCACAGCTGTGGAAAGAAAATAAAAGAATTCTGAGATTGTCCCCGAGGAAAAGGGCTGCGTGTTATGTGATCTGGGTATTGGCATCCTTGAGGAGGCCGCCCAGGAATTCACGGAAGGTATCCAGTTGGGAATCCAAATTCTTGGCTGATTGATATCGAAGAAAGTCATGCATGAATACCGCCAATGTGGGGGACGATAGATGTTTAGATTTGCGACTGAGCAAAAGGTTTGTGAGGTAGGGGGTGTGAAGTTTGGGGGGCAGCCCGGAGACTACCCAACAGTCGTCTGTTCCTCCATCTTCCAAAAGGGAGACAGGGTTTTCAAAGGAAAGCGGAAAGAAGGTTTTGACGAACAACTGGCCGAGGAACTCCTAAGAACGCAAGACAAACTCTCAGAGGAAACCGGGGTGCCAGGTATGGCCGACATTGTGGCCAATACTGGCGAAGAGTTCCAGCGGTACATTGATTTCGTGACCTCCGTCAGCGAGATGCCCTTTTGTATTGATGCCTGGGTGATGAAAGATAAGCTGGAAGGTGCTGCTTATTGTGCGGATAAAGGGCTTCTGGACCGCATGTTCTACAATAGCCTCACGGTCTGGGAGAAGGATCTGGAAACGGAGATACGGGAGATTTCCCAGACAGGGGTAAAACATGTTCTCCTGGTTTCCTTTGATGCGGCAGATCAAATGCCAAGCGGACGGATAAAAGGAACCCAGAAAATTCTGGACGCCATAGACAAAGCAGGGGCCGAGTTCGAGAGCATTTTTGTAGACACTTCGGTTATGAACGGCCCTGCTACAGCTTTCTGTAGCATTGCCAACAGGATGATCAAGGAGAAGTGGGGGTTTCCGACTGCTAGCGCCCCCAGCAATGGATCTTACATGTGGAAAAAGGCTCGGGAACTGTGGGGGTTCAAAGGGTGGTCAGCTGTCGACGCCGGTTTAGAGGCACTAGCCTCGTTCGCGTACCACGACATGATTTTCTCCGGGCCGATGGCAGGTGCGACAAGGATCTTCCCGGCTGTCGCGATGGCCGATGCATTTTTGGCTTCAGCGGTTTTTGCCGAGACGAAGAGACTGCCTAGGGATCAAAACCACCCGCTATACAAGTTATTTCCGGACTTTGTGGAAAAACTGAAGTCTATACTATAGACCCCCCTAGCAAGAGGGAAAACCTTCAGATGTAAGGAAGATCACTGATTGAGAACGATGAAATAAAGAGGAGGAGGCGTGCAATGGCTTCTGAAGAGAGAACCCAAGAAATACTGAAAGGACTGCGGAAGGCCTTAGTAGAATTCGATGAGGACAAGGTCAAGGAATTGGCTCAAACCGCCCTCGATGAGGGTATCGACCCTTTCATCGCCAGCATGGAGGGGCTGGCTGAAGGAATGATCGAGGTGGGAGATTTGTATAACCGAAAGGAATATTTTGTCCCTGAACTTTTGCTTTGTGCCGACGCATTGTACGCGGGGCTCGATATCCTGCGGCCAGCGATCAAGGCCTCGGGAAGAGAATCAGAGGCCAAAGGTTCCATTATCCTTGGCGTGGTTGAAGGCGATGTTCACGACATTGGCAAGAACCTGATCAAGATGATGTTTGACGTGGCCGGGTGGACCGTCCACGACCTTGGCAAAGACGTGCCTCTCGAGAGATTTGTTGAGGAACAGTTGAGAACCGATTCGGATATCGTGGGTCTTTCCGCCTTGATGACGACCAGTATGGTTTCCATGCCCGAGATTGTGAAAAAGCTAAAGGAGAAGAACCCCAAGGTCCGTATTATGTTGGGCGGTGCACCGATTACGCCTGAGATTGTGGAGAAGTACGGAGCGGACGGCTATGCAGAGAGCGCTGGCACAGCGGTGGATGAAGCAATGAGGCTGCTCAAAATGTTGAAGAAGGAGGAAATGAAAGAGGGAGAGAACAAGAGATAGGCAGATCCCTGTACGGTAGTGGATTACCTGCTCAAAATCGCCGATCCCGGGTATCTGCGTTCTGGGGGGTTGGTCACTAGTGGAAATGGCCAAGCTTTAACAAAGAGGAAGGAATGTTAATTATGCCAACTGGCGATGAAGGGAAATATCTGGTTATTTTCCAACCATCTGGTTGCCGGGGCTATATTGGAAAAGGGAAGTCCCTGAAGGAGGCTTCTGTAGCTTTGGGTGTGGACCTGGAAGGAGTCTGTGGGGAACAGGCGATCTGTGGCACCTGTAAGGTTCGCGTGGAGGAAGGAGACTTCGAGAAATACGGCATCCGGTCCACAAAAGAAAGCCTTGCTCCCATGGGGCCGACGGAAAGGAAATTCTTTAGTATCCGGCAACAGGAGCAAGGATACCGCCTGGCATGTCAGGCCAAAGTCCAGGGTGATGTGTTGGTCTTTGTTCCTGAGGAGAGCAGGATGGGCAAGCAGGTTGTGCGGAAGGCTCCCCGTCAGATGCAGATTGAACTGAACCCGGCAGTAAAAAAGTACTACGTGGAGCTTGTAAAGCCTACTCTGGAGGATACCCTCGGCGACTGGGAACGTTTGCAGGGGAAACTCGAAGAGAAATATGGCGTCAAGAATCTTACCATCGACTACCAAGCCCTGATGGAGTTGCAGAACACCGTGCGCGAAGGAGGGTGGAAGGTTACGGCGACTGTCTGGCAGGACACAGAGGTCATCAAAGTGGAACCGGGACGCAATGAGAAGGTCTATGGGATGGCGATCGATGTAGGCTCGTCCACGGTAGCGGGCTACCTGAGCGACCTGACTGACGGCTCAGTCGTGACTACTGCTTCTATGATGAATCCCCAGGTGGTTTACGGGGAAGACGTCATGTCGCGAATCAGCTACACCATGACCAACCCCAAAGGACTGGAAATTTTGAACGGAGCCATTCTTGACGGCCTCAATGGAATCGTGGAAGAGGGGGCTGCGGCGGCGGGTATCAAACGTCAGGATATCGTTGACATGACTTTGGTGGGCAACACCTGCATGCACCATCTTTTCCTGAATATGGATCCAAAGTACATAGGCCGATCTCCATTTCCGCCGAGTCTGCATCATTCCATAGATATTAAGGGCCGTGATTTCGGCTACAAGATACTGCCAGAGACTGAGGTTACAGAGATGGGCCGCTTTGCGCCCTGCCGGGTTGGATGTCCTGCAGGGCTCAGTATCGATGACTTTCTCTACCTCATGGCGCAGCACAGGTACAAGGACGCGTTGGAACTGGTGAGGCTGTCCTACCCCTTTGCTGGGATCTGCGGACGTGTTTGCACCCATCCTTGCGAGAGGGTGTGTGAAAGGGGAAAGGTAGATGAACCTATCTCCATCCGTGCCGCGCACCGCTTCTTGGCTGACTATGAGCTCCAGACCGGCAGAGACAAGCTCATGCCCGTGGAAATCACAAAGCAGGAGAAGATTGCCATCATCGGCTCCGGGCCGGCCGGCCTTGCCTGTGCGTACGACCTAGTTAGAAGGGGCCATCCGGTGACCGTATTTGAGGCGGCTCCGAAGCCGGGCGGAATGATGCGCTATGG
>JAHECH010000336.1 GCA_024641835.1 Deltaproteobacteria bacterium | reverse complement strand
CTAAGGGGATACAAAATGGGGTCGACATCATGAGCCTGTGGGGCTTGGCGGATTACGCGGACTCCCCGGACGGAAATAGAATCCTCTACGAGATTCCGAACTTCTATCTCGAATTTCTGATCTCTGCGTTACCCATCCCAGTCTCTCCATGGCGCTCGGTCCAAAACGGCCCTAATGCCTTCGTGACTGAGTGCTTTATAGACGAGATGGCCCATGAGGCAGGTAAAGATCCGCTTGAGTTTCGCTTGGGGCTTCTGAAAGAAAGCAAGCGCGCTCAGCAGGTCCTCCAGATCGCGGCAGAGGGGGCGGGCTGGGGCAAGCCATTACCCAAGGGCCAGGGTCGCGGCATTGCACAGCACCATTGCTTTGGAACGAATGTCGCGGAGGTGGCAGAGATTGCCGTAAACGAAAAGGATGGTAACATAAAGGTCAACCGGATTGTCGTTGCTGTGGACTGCGGCCTCCCAGTAAACCCGAGTAACGTCGAGGCCCAGATCCAGGGTGCTGTTGTTCTTGCGCTGAGCACCGTGTTGAAGGAGGAAGTGAAGTTCTCTGACGGCGGGGTCAAATCCGCGAATTTTGACGACTATGGGATCATCCGCATGAGCGAAGTGCCTGATATAGAGGTCCACATCGTGAAAACCAACGAAAAGCCTGGCGGCATCGGGGAGCCGGGCGTGCCCCCCACAGCGCCTGCTGTTGCAAACGCTTTCTTTAATGCTACGGGTGTCCGGATCAGGCGGATCCCGATGACGTCTCAAATCGTTCGGGACGCGCTGAAGAAAGCCTGAGTAGACGCTCGGTTTGGCGAAGTGTTTCATCCGGGATGCCGCCCTCGTCGGGCGGCATCTCTATTTCCTGCCTAAGGGTTTTGTGATGCGTCACTTTGATCTTCCATTTTTCGCTTGGCGTTTTCATGGTTAGGGTTGTCCTCTGGTATTTGTTTTCGCTTTTGCTGACATCCGTCCTCCGTCGTCTGTCCTCTGTCTTTCCCGGTGCTTTCGTGGTTACATTTTAGGCATTTCCCCTTCTGTGCCCCGGCCTCCGTAACTCTGAGGTTCTGCTTTCCGTTCTCTGGCTTTGGCCCTGTCCTCATTTCTTGACTTCCATGAGCGATAAGAATACCCTCTCTTCCATGATGAATCCAACACCAGAAGGGTAGTGATGGTTTACCCTGGCCATTCCGAAACAAACGAGCCTCATCCTCCGATTCGGAGTTGGGGCTTTTGTCTTTTTGATTCCAAATCGCATAGCTCGGCCGGTCCACGCATCCCCCTTTCCCCTCTCCCCTGTCGAAGATCCCGGTCACGGGGGTGGGAGAGGCTGGAGCCTGCCTTAGCCTGCCCCGTGCTTGACACGGGGTACTCGATACGGGGTGAGGGGGGTAGGGGATCGGTGCATGCGGCATGAAGCAAAAGAAGCAGGCGCACGCTATGGTAAGAGGCCAGAGAGGAAGTAGGGAAAGGGAAATGTCTAGGATGAGCAAGTCAACTTACTCAACAACGTCCCATAACACCAAAATAGATCTTAAAACGGCATTTTTAACCTCAGAATAGGCTCTTTAAGAACCAAAGGCAGGGCATGAAAGGTACGGTAGTTCACGAGGAGGTGTGTCGATGAACCGTTGCGAAGCATGCAGCTTCAGAGCCAGGTATGACAGAAATCCTCGCTCGATTTTGGGGCGGATATGGAAATGGCACACCCGGTGGTGCCCGGGTTGGAAGGGTTACATCAAATCCTTAACGGATGAAGAACGGAAGGAAGTATTGAAGCGGTATGGGTAAGGTCTGACCGGATAAAAACGATTATGGATGTGAAAATGGGGTCGAATCCTTAACCTTTAGAAATGGCGTTCACGGTTGCGGTCGGGCCACGGGAGAAATGGAAATCGGGAATCAAGCTCAAATCGTTCGGGTTCCGCTGGGCAGGGCAAATGCCTACTTTGTCATAAGCGAGGGGCAGGCCCTCCTGATCGATACGGGTATAAGAAGAAATGAGCAGAAGATTGTCCAAGCCTCAGGAAACCTGGGTTTGTCCCCATCCAATATCCGGCTGATCATTATTACGCATACGCACTATGATCACTGTGGGAGTTTGAAAGCGCTGAAAGACATGACTGGTGCAGGAATCGTTGTGCATCACAGTGAAGCGACATGTCTAAAAGAAGGGTACGGTGGATTTCCTAAAGGCACCACGAGGCTGACAAAAGTTATTTCCTTGATCGGAAGAACCATCGGGAAGCACCTAGGGGGTTATGCCCCTGTTTCACCGGATATCACCATCAGCGAGCGCTTCGGGTTGGAGGAATATGGTATGGACGGCTACATTTTGCCGACTCCGGGGCACACTTTGGGTTCAATCAGTGTAATTATTGCTAATCGACATGCTATTGTGGGGGATACGCTCTTCAATATCTTCAGGAAGAGTGTATTTCCCCCTTTTGCTGATGACCAGGAGGAACTGTTAAGGAGCTGGCGAAAGCTGTATGACACAGGCTGTACATACTTCTACCCCGGACACGGAAACCCTTTTGGCAGAGAGAAACTCAGGCGAAGCCTGGAAAAAAGAAAGAAAAGAACCCTTGATGCAGGAAAGTATCCTTCAGATAGAAGACGGGCGGCTTTTTGTTAGGCACAGAGAACTGCACAGCTCGCGGTCGATCCTGCTCTTTGTCCACGGCCTCGGTGAGTCCGGGCTGTGTTTTAAAGAGGCTTTCGAATCCAGCGACATGAATGAGTGCGGTTTAGTGGTTCCTGACATGATGGGCTATGGCTGCAGCGCCAGTGTCGGCAGCGGCGACTACAGCATGGAATCTCAAATTCGCCGCCTCTGGCGACTCGTTGATTTTCTCCATCTCGGTTCGTTTTATGTCATAGGCCATTCCCTGGGCGGCGACATCGGCACCTTCATGGCATCATCCGATACCCAGAAGAGGATCAAAGGGCTCGTCAACATAGAGGGAGACTTGACTCCTCATGACATCTTTTTCAGCAACAAGGCGGTTTCCGCTGCGGAACAAGGCAACTTTACAGAATGGTTTGAAAAAGAATTC
This sequence comes from Deltaproteobacteria bacterium, assembly GCA_024641835.1. Taxonomy (GTDB): domain Bacteria; phylum Desulfobacterota; class DSM-4660; order Desulfatiglandales; family HGW-15; genus JAHECH01. The sequence goes on along the minus strand of JAHECH010000336.1, from coordinate 2,488 downwards.
AAAGAAGAGCTTGTCCTCAAGGACTGGGGAAGCAAATGGTCATCGTGTCGACGCTATTATGCTTCTCTTCAGTTCGCAAGACCTGAAGCTTTTCTTGCCAACGCAAAAGAAATCTATCAAAAGAATCAGGCCTTGCCGGGGCGTCGGGAATGCCTTACCGGCTTTACGTATGCCGATTTGAAGATCCCAAAGATTTTCTGCTGGGGAAGCGAGAGCCTGGCCAAGGGTACGCAGGAGTTTCTAGAATCCGCTTCGCTGCAGCACCGGAAGTTCAAGCCTGCTTTCCATTGGCCTATGATCGATCAGGCAGAACGGTTCTACGCTTTCCTTTCCGAGTTCGTCCAAAGGTCGAGAGATCCATGACTGGAGGAGAGGGACATCCTATAGTCCTCTATTGCTTTTTGAGATTTTTGTTTTGGTCTGGGGTCGGGCTACGGTAACAAATCGAAATGGTTCGAGAGAGCCTCAAGTGCGGCTTAAACCGCTTTTTTGGCCCTGAAATGATCCTTTTAAGAAAAAGGTAAGATTTTTGATAACCGAAGAAGAATGGACTTAGAAGACCTCGAGCGGAAGGTGATTGAATTCAGAGACGCATATGAAACAGAGCCTCGGAAGCTCAGAGCCACAGAGATCTGAAGAAAGCGTAAAGGAGCGGAAGACAGCCGAAAAGAAATATCCTTTCGAAAGAGCAAAAGGCATCGCGAAGAATACAGGTGGGAACTATGCTTTAATTCTGAGGAACTCTCTAGATCGGTTTGAGCACTAGGGGTGCATGTGAGCTGCAGGAGAAGGGATAGCATGCAATAATCTTCATAAAATAGTTGAGAGATGAAATTATGGCACAGCAGAGTCTAGGATCCAAAAAGGAAGAAATTCTTGGGAAACTGAAGGAAGCCGGTGCTTCCGGCCTAACCAAGGGCGGACTTGGGATCAAGGAAGCCAAGAGTTCAGGCGCAAGAGCCTTGAAGGCACTGGAGGAGGAGCGGGAGGTCGCCAACCTCGGGACCCCGAAGAAGACCCGCTATGTCCTCATGGAATTCTACAAGCCGCTGGAACTCGCCTGTGACCAGATTGAATCGAACGCGAAAGAGGCCAGGTTATCTCGATCTGAGATCTTGGAGCTTCTGTCTCGAAAGGATCTGGAAAAAGGCTGCATAGGCGAGATCCGCAAGAAGGTAGATGAGGCTATTGACTGGCTTGTGAAAGAAAGGAAGCTCTTGCGGTTCAGAAGAGGGCGAGTGAGCTATTGCGTTCATGTAAAGCATGTGAAAGACCTGCTCGTGGAGGAAGAGGCGCCTCGGATTGAAAGAAGGGAAACGCCGATACCTCGGCAGGTTCCCGGGAGGTCGGAGGTCCTGAATGCCTATAAGCGTGCTAAAGAACGCCTGGGCTATAGCAATGTGGAGATCTATGAGCTTCAGAAGGAACTCGGGGCACCGATGGATCAAGTAAAGGCGTTCCTGCTTGAGGAAAATAGACGGGGGAATGCAGTCTTGAGTCTCGGTGACTGGTCTCTCTCTTCGGATGAGACCCGCTCCGGTGCAATCGAACTTCTTGGCAAACCTCATTTACTGGTGAGATTCAGAGACGAGGCTTGAGCCATGGAAATCAATCCTTTTGATAATGTCATAGTCTCAGAACCCCGCCGGATAGAGAAGCCTGTCAAGGGTCTAAACGATTTGCCCTTGAGCGAATTGGTGTATCAATTTCAAGGACTGGCCGAAGGCGAGATTCCTCGAACGGCAAAGGTTGGATCTGCCCTGTTCGTCATGTCCCCCGAGCCAGGCTACGGAAAGTCTCATCTCATTGGCCGCCTGTTCAAGGCATTGCAGGGCCGTGCCACGCTGGTTTATTTGAGACCATTTACCAACCCCTCTTCGTGCTGGAAATCCATTCTGTTGAAAATGGAGCAGGAAATGGAATTTCCTGAAAGTGGCGAAACCGAATTCTGTAGCGAAGGGGACTACACGCAGCTTGAAGGGCTTGCTCATGGGATCCTGAAGAACTTGGTGATCCACGGCCTGCAGGAGGGCCTTTTAAAGGCAAGAAACAAGGATATTCAGCTGGAGTATTTCAGGAAAGTCTCCGTTCTGGAGCTGCGGAAGAGCAAACAATGGAGCAACTGGGTCAGAGAGAAAGTCTCTTTTTTGGCATCGCTACTTAATAGACGGTTAAAGACCGCAGGGATGAGGCTGAATGCCTCTTCGGGCTCATGGCTCGGAGTCCTGGGGAAATATGCTTACACCCTAGACAATTACGATACGCGGCAAGCTTGCCTGGACTGGTTAAGGGGGGGAAGCGTTGACGAGGAGCAGGCAAACCTTATCCATATAGGAAAAGCGGATCGGCCCAGCGCTGAACTGGCCCTGAATGACGTGAACGAGCTTTGCAAGGAAAGGATCATGGATCTTTGCTGCCTTGCGGGCTTTTACCGTCCCTTCCTCTTTTGCTTTGATCAAACGGAAACTTATTCCCTGGACCCAGTGAA
>JAHECH010000335.1 GCA_024641835.1 Deltaproteobacteria bacterium | reverse complement strand
TCTTAGACAAAAACTTCTTTGCATGATGCGTAGATGTTTTTTGCAAGTCAAGCTGTTTGGTTCATAAGTAAACTTGGGTAGTTGTCATGGTGTATTTTTAGGACCATACCCATAATGGATTGTCCTTTGAGGGTGACGCCCCAACGACGGGAGCGCGGTATTTTAGCGGTCAGTTGGTGGATGTGAAGGAGCTTTAGGAGACGGGAAACCCGGGCACCCAGGCGGCGCAGAGTAGAAAGGTCTTTGATATGAGAGAAGAGTTGGTGGAGGATGTCCCGGTTGCGAAAACCCATGATGGCATGTTCTCCTCGCCATACGGCGGCAAACAGATCGATGTCCTTTTTAGCATCGGGATTGAACCCTCGATAGGACCGCCCATTGTGGGATATGGCATTGGCTAATTTTTGAAGGTGTTGTTGGGCCTGGGCGGGGTCGCCCACTGTTGAGAGGGCTTCAAGGTAACGGGCTGTTGGCTGCGTGACTGACTTCGGCATAGCGGTAGAGGTTGGCCACGCCATTGGACGTGGGAAACCAACCGAGCACTTCCTGGCCTTTGCGCCGACCCTGACGCCGGACCTTGAACTCATAGGGATGATTGATCACGGTCTCGATGCACAGTACGCTGCCATGTTTATCGTACGTTCTTATCCCGTTTTCTTTCATCCGATGTTTGACCCGTGCCCCTGGCCATCGTTTCCTGTACTGGTTGAGCACCTCGCCCTCAAAGCATCCGTGGAGTTTTCGACCGAGGAAGGTGACCACATCCTCGGCACTGAAGCAAAGGGTGGCATGCTTCAGTATTTCTTGATACAGGGGTTTTAGGGCGGAGGGGTTGGTGAAGAGGACATCGGTTGCATATTCTGCCTGCTCGACGATCCAGTAGTATTGCATGGGGTGGAGAAGGTCGCAAAGCAGGGGGTTAAAACGATGGGCAAAGGTGTGCAGGATACGAGGCCAGTTCTTTTTGGCCAGGTTGTCTGAGAATCGCTGGGCGCGTTGGGGGGCCTCGATCCAGAGAAAGGCATTTTCAAGCTTGTTGTAATGGATGTTGTGCTGATCCAGATGGCGAGTGAGCCATTCGTGACCGTTGAGGTAGATCTGAATGGTAAAGGGGAACCACGTGGGGATTCGCAGATGCATGAAACCGAATTGCGGATCGATGAAATAGAAATACAGGCACAAACACTTACGCCGGGCACGGATGAGACGAGGCCGCTTCTCTGCGGGAACAAGCTTGAAGCTCTGGCAGGCTTCCACCGCTGCCAGGATGCAGACGAGCCCCTGGCTGATCCCATCGGAATCAGCGATGGCTCGGGCTTTTTCCTCTTTCCGGATCTCCCCGTTGAGGTGGATATACGGCCTCCCGCTCTTCTCCGCTACTGCCCTAGTGAAGTGTGCCAGTGATCCCTTTACAGTATTGTCATTTCGAGCGAAGGCGAGAAATCTTACAATGCTCATGGGTTATCAAGATCTCTCCCCTCGGTCGAGATGACAAGCTATACGTGGGACACTGCACTAACATCCACTCCTGCACCTCGATCCCTTCCCAAGTGTCCTGCTCAGTGGGCATTTGAGAAGACTGACACCCTCAGACATCGAATCATTCAAAGAGCAGGTCGCCTTACAAGACCTGCCGGAGAACTCACTCTCACGATGAGTGCGAATCATGCAGTCCAACAAGATCTGCTGCATTTCCTTGATGTGCTTCAGAAGGCAGCATGAAAAACAAGAAGCAGAACCTTCAGATTTTATGCAACGTTAGGGTAAACTCTCGACTTGATCAGAAACTCACCTTAGTTTCCTGCTGAAAGAACCCTTATTCTGTTCATAGGGTATTACCCTTGCGCATGGGAAGTCGCCGGTAACGCCAAGCAGACATGGATTGCGGGGTGGTCAAAAAAACATTGACACGACCCATGAATGATGGCAGCTTTATCATGAAATATTATTCATGATTATAGTGACACGAAAAATGTTTCGGGTGAGGGTACTCCCTGACGGGTACATTCAGCTTCTGTAAATTTTTCCTCAGGCTCTTTGCACGGAAAGGAGGTTTCCCGTGAGTGTGATCGAAATTCCCCTGGGAGGAAAGATTCTCGCAATCTTCCTAGCGGTTGGGGTTGTTTTCCTGCTGGCAGCATGGCCTCTGCTAATGCGCTGGCTTTCTAGGAAATTGAAATCGGCGTTTGGAAAAGGAGAGGCCAAACCAGGAGAGATGGAGGAAGATTCCATACGAGGAAAAGTGCTCCCAGAGGAGCCACGTTTAAAGAAGGCGGCTTGAAACAAACGGGCGAACACTGACGCATCCGGGGCGTTCCCCTTTTGACCGCTCAGCCGTTGGTAGGGGAAAATGGGAATGCCCTCCAGGTGCCGCTCTTCATGGGCTATATTGCGGCGTTACGGCATTCTTAAAAGAAAGGAGGGGCCCAAGCATATGTTTGGGAAACATAAATCGAAAGCGAAGTCGGGACCCACCGAGGTGAAAGGTCTTTTAGCAAGGATTGTAGGGGACGATTGGGGTAAATTGCCGAGAACCGAGGATCACTGGGTGGATTACAAAGCGGTGATGAGGCCGAGATCTGAGGGAGCAAATTCTTTTGACGTTCGCATCTATGACCAGTGGTGCGCCAAGCAGATGAAGTTAAACGTCGTTGATTATCAGAGCCTTGATGAGCACCAGGAATTGATCTTGCTCGACGGCTGGGTAGATATGAAAGCCAAAAAGGGGGAAATCAGAGCAAGAGCAAAATGACATGAAAATCTCAATCAAGCAGCGTCCTTGGGGGCGCATTTGTCGTTCATGTCCAGAAAGCAATGAGAGAGCGCCTCTGAGGGTTTTCGTTTTGCTTTCTGATTCTTGTAGCTTCAAGGGAGATGAGATTCCTCCTGGGTTTCTTATTTCCCAAGCGGCGTTGATCGATAAGAGCTTTGATTGCCCGTTTCATAGCATGAAGCTCACGATCGTACTCGTCAACTTGCCGTCAGTAGCTTCTCATGGTGATCGGCGAAAGGGGATTCCATCGGAGGAAATAAAGAGAAGAAAGGCGGAGAAGTAATCTGGTATGAACTGTTCCTTCATCTCGGCCCAGGCTGCAGGAGGCTTTGCCGCGTTTTCTAGACATGCCGCGTTTTCTAGACTTGCTTTTCTAGCCGAACAATTGTCTCAGGCGCAGGATGATTGCAGAAGTCAATCATGCATGTCTTCTCTTGGGTTTCAGATCTGAATAACGAGGAGTAAAGAGATTAGGGAAAAATCAATCCCTTATTGGGTCCGCAGGGGTTTCCGCCCTGTTTGATGCGACCCCTTGATTGGGGGGAAAACTGGAGTAAGTTTTATGAATACGCCGCTTGTGCTTGCGCAGACTGTAGAAAGACCCTACCCGACCCACGGAAGTGAAGCCCATCTGGTCCTGCCCGCGTTAAACATCGGACTGTTTCCCGGTGGACTTTCAGGAACGGCTATACTGACAGCCGGTATCTTGATTTGCCTGCTTGGGATCATTTTTGGTTTGTTTTTCTTCAATCAGCTCCGTAAGCTGCCCGTTCACAAAGCAATGCGAGATATTTCAGAGCTCATCTACGAAACCTGCAAAACCTATCTCATCACCCAGGGGAAATTCATTTTGATCCTCGAGTGTTTCCTAGGCGTCATCATTGTTTCCTATTTCACCCTTCAGGGAATGGTGGCTCACGAGATCGTCGTTATTCTGCTCTTCAGCCTTATTGGTATAGCCGGAAGTTATGGCGTGGCCTGGTTCGGAATTCGCATTAACAACTACGCAAATTCCCGGACAGCGTTTGCCAGTCTGCAGGGAAGACCCTATCCTGTCTACTCCATTCCCCTGAAGGCAGGGATCAGTATCGGAATGCTCCTGATCAGCACTGAACTTCTGTTCATGCTTCTCATTCTCCTTTTCATCCCTCGGGACTACGCAGGACCCTGCTTCATTGGATTTGCCATTGGCGCATCTCTGGGAGCCTCCGCACTGCGTATAGCAGGAGGAATTTTCACAAAGATTGCCGATATCAGCTCAGACTTGATGAAGATCGTCTTCAACATCAAGGAAGATGATGCCCGCAACCCGGGGGTCATTGCCGACTGTGCGGGAGATAACGCAGGAGATTCTATCGGCCCGACTGCCGATGCTTTTGAAACCTATGGTGTGGTCTGCGTTGCACTGATTACGTTCATTATGATCGCCCTGAAAGGAAGTCCGGCAATTCAGGTTCACCTTATCGTCTGGATTTTTTCCATTAGCGCCAGCATGGTGTTTGCAAGCGCCTTTTCTTATCTGGTCAATGAGATGATCATCAGGGCGAAATCCATGAGCGCCGCTACGATGAATTTTGAAAAGGCCTTGAAACAGCTCCTGTGGATGACATCGCTCGTTTCCATTGTGATGACCTATTTCATCTCTTACCTCATGATCTCAGACCTAGGGGATGGGTCTGTCTGGTGGAAGCTCGCCTCCATCATCTCATGCGGCACCCTGGCAGGAGCCGTCATCCCCGAGGTGATCACCGTGTTCACATCGACTGCTTCAGCCCATGTCCGGGAGATGATCACTGCATCACGAGAAGGAGGAGCATCCCTCAACATACTCTCCGGACTCACGGCAGGAAACTACAGTGCCTATTGGATGGGGATGGTCTTCATCGTGTTGATGGCCACCGCTTACGCCATCAGCTCACTGGGCTTAGGCAATGTGATTCCCCCTCAAGCCTCCGCAGTGTTCGCCTTTGGGCTTGTTGCTTTTGGATTGCTGAGCATGGCGCCGGTGACCATTGCTGTTGATTCATACGGACCTGTCACGGACAACGCTCAATCCGTGTATGAATTGTCGCTCATCGAAGAGATCCCCGATGTGGAAGCGGAGATCCGGAAAGAGCATGGATTTGACGCCGCTTTTACCGAAGCTAAAAACCTTCTGGAAGAAAACGATGGCGCCGGGAACACTTTTAAGGCGACGGCAAAACCCGTTCTCATCGGAACAGCCGTGGTAGGGGCCACAACCATGATCTTTTCCATTATCATGACGTTGACTTCGAATCTATCCAGGGACCTGGATAAGCTTTCCCTGATGCACCCTCCTTTCCTCCTTGGATTGATCGCAGGTGGGGCGGTGATCTACTGGTTCTCTGGTGCAACGATACAAGCCGTTTCAACGGGAGCTTACCGGGCCGTTGAATTCATCAAAGCGAATATTAGACTCGGCACCAGCGAGAAAGCCTCCATCGATGACAGCAAGAAAGTCGTACAAATCTGTACCGAGTACGCCCAAAAGGGCATGTTTAACATATTCATGGCCGTTTTTTTCTGCACTCTTGCTTTCGCATGCATCGAACCCTATTTTTTCATCGGGTATTTGATTTCCATGGCTTTGTTTGGACTCTTTCAGGCTCTCTTCATGGCAAACGCCGGGGGAGCCTGGGATAATGCAAAAAAGGTGGTGGAAGTCGAGCTGAAGGAGCGGGGGACGCCTCTGCACTCGGCCACAGTCGTGGGCGATACGGTTGGGGATCCCTTTAAGGACACCTCTTCTGTCG
>JAHECH010000334.1 GCA_024641835.1 Deltaproteobacteria bacterium | reverse complement strand
GGCGCCCATCGTGTGCTGAGCACTAAAAGGAGGCAGGGTCCCCAGGTTGTAGCACCCAATATCTCCGGCTACAGCCAACTTCATCTTATTGAGCAGGAAGAAAGTCGTCCGATGAGGACACCCCGGGCACAGGACCGGACTCCGTCCTGGCAGGTTCGTAGGAACCAAAGTGTAAGGTTTCTCCTTTTCTCTCTTCGGGAGAATCTTTGCCTCGATGCTCAGCCTTCGCAGGGTTTGAGGCAGCAGTTCATCGCACGGAGGAAACATCTCCTTCCCCACACAGCGGATCCCCATGGCCTTGATCTGCTCTTCGATGAAGGGATCGAGCTCCTCAATGACAATGAGTTTCTTAACCCCCTTTGCGAATTCACGGATGAGGCCCCTTGGCAGAGGATGGGTCATCCCGAGTTTCAGGAAAGAAGCCTTCTTAAAGACCTCTTTCGCGTATTCGTAGACAACCCCGCTGGCGATGACGCCGATCCTTTGGTCTCCCCATTCGATCCGGTTCCAGGGGAAGGTCTCCGCATACCCCGCCAGATCGAGGAGTCGCTGTTCCACGATCGGATGTCTCTTCTTGGCCCAGAGACACATGCAGTTGTATTTCTCAGGATTTCTGGGAAAAGGCCCCACACTTTCCTTCGTGGATGACCGATCACCCAAAGTCACCATCGATTTCGAGTGCGAGGTGCGCATCGTCGTGCGAATCACCACGGGCGTGTCGAACTCCTCGCTGATCTCAATGCCTTTGATCACAAAATCCTTGCACTCCTGACTGTCTGCTGGCTCAAGAAGAGGGAACTTTCCGAGCTTCGCATAGTGCCGATTGTCTTGTTCGTTTTGAGTGCTGAAAAGCCCCGGGTCATCCGCCGTCACGACCACCAGTCCTGCTTCTAATCCCGTATAGACCGTGTAAAAGAGGGAATCGGAAAGAACGTTCATTCCCACCTGTTTTGTGGTCACTAGGCTCCTCCGCCCTGAGTAGGCTGCTCCTGCAGCCATGTCCATGGCTACCTTTTCATTGACGGACCACTCCGAGTAAATGTCCTTGTACTGGACAATGTTTTCGAGAATTTCAGAGCTCGGCGTTCCGGGATACCCACCGACGACCTGAATTCCTGCCTCGTACGCGCCCCGTGCAATAGCCTCATTTCCAGACAACAAAACCTTCATGATTGAGTGCTCCTTATAAAGAGATCAAGTACTTCCGACCTCCATGACGACATCAATGGCGCGGGTTCCCCCTTGACCCGCAAGGACCATCAAGGGGTTGAGATCGAGAGAGGTGAGGACCTCTCTCAGATCCAGTGCCATACGGCCGACCTGGACGAGAACCTGGATTAGAGATTTTACATCGGTGCAGGGTCTGCCCCGAAATCCTTCCAGAAGTTGCTTACCCTTCAACTCGGAGACCATCTCAAGGGCAATTTCTGAACTGATGGGAGGGAGCCTCAGAGAAGTGTCCGCAAGCAACTCCACCCAGATTCCACCCAGGCCCAGAACGATCACTGGGCCGAAAGAAGGGTCTCTCGAAATACCCACGAGCACCTCTGCGGCATCAGAGGGAACCATCTCCTGGACCAGGATTCCCTCAAGCACAACGTTCGGGTCAAAAGCCTTGGCGTTATTGTGGATCTGTGCATAGGCGGCGCTCAGTTCCCTTCCATTTCGAACATTCAGGCGAACGAGACCTGCCTCGGTTTTGTGAGGAATTTGAGGAGACAAGCCCTTGAGCGCCACGGGATATCCCAATTTCCTTCCTGCCTTCAGAGCCTCGTCCATAGATTGAACGAAGACTTCTCTTGCAATCTTGATCCCATAGGCCCGAAGAATCTCCTTTGCTTCATGATTCGGAAGGACCCGTCTACTTCCCTTTAGACCTTCGAGAAGGCTCGGTATGTTTTGGGGTGACTTCCCCCAAGATTCTCCGCTACTCTGCCGCTTCTTCAGGAACTGGCCATATTCGATTAAGTGATGAATCGCTACAAGGCTCTCGCGCGTTCCTTGAAGAAAAGGCACATTGCCTTCATCCAGGATTCCTTTGACCGTCTGATCCAGCCCTCCCGAGACGTGGCTCATGGCCACTACGGGTTTCCCTAGGGAAGCCACCCTGACAGCGGCTCGTGCAACGTCGGCATACTGGTTGATCTGTTTCCCCGCCATTCCAGGAGGTGAATCCTGGGAGATGACGATGAGATCAATCTCCTTCTCTTTAGCTAGAACCCCGAGGCACGCAGGATAGGTCTCCACGAGATCGCCGCTTCCCCATCCATCCAAAGGATTCGAAACACTCGTGTAGGGAGGCAGCCTCCTTCGAAGCTCGTCATAACCTTCTTTTGAAAGCGGGGGGAAAGAAATTGAAAGGCCCTGGGAAAGATCTGCGATCAATCCGATCTCCCCGCCGGAAACCGTGATCGCCCCTGCCCTTCCCCCTTTGGGAAGGCGCGTCCGGCAACGGACGAGGGCTTCTGCGGTTTCCAGGAGTTGATCCAGGTCGTCGACCCTGATCACCCCGAGCTTTTTGAAGAGAGCATCATAGACCTTATCCGAACCGGTTAAAGCTCCAGTGTGAGTGAGGGCGGCTTTCTGGGCTAGTCCTGAACGGCCAATCTTGACCGCAATGATCGGTTTCTTAAGCTCCCCAGCCCGCTCGCAAACCTGGATGAAGGCCTCCGGCCTTCGGATGGCCTCCAAAAACGTAATGATGACCTCCGTATCCCTGTCTTCGAGGAGATAGGCCATGTAGTCGGTTGTATCGAGAACGGCTTCGTTGCCGCTCGATACGAGCGTACTGAATCCGATGCCCCGATTGCTGTTGGCAAGAACGAGGATCACCGACCCGCTTTGAGCGATTGCGGCGACCCCACCTTTTTTCAAGGTGGGGGAAATCGGAGCGCTGTAGGTTCCCACTTTTCCATGGAGATTGACGTAGCCGACACAGTTCGGCCCGCAGAAGAGAATGTCATGTTCGAGGCAAACCCGGCGGAGTTCATTCTGAAGACGATCCCCCTCTTCCCCTGTTTCGGCGAACCCGCTCGCGAAGGCCCAGGCGCCACGAACGCCCCGCCTTCCTGCTTCCTCCAGCACAGGAATCACTTGGCTGCTCCCCAGTACAATCGCCACGGAATCAATCTCGATGTCTCTGGGAACATCATGGAGAGAATGATAGCACGGGCAACCCAGGATGGATTCACACCTGGGATTGATGGGAATGATCTTTCCCTCATAACCCAGGGTCCTCAGATTTTCGATCACCAGGGATCCGGCTCCGAATTTCTCGGAGGCGCCCACCACAGCGATCGTTTTGGGGTTAAGGAGGGGTGTCAGGTCCTTTATCAATGGAGTCTTCCTACCAGGGTATTGTGAATTGCAGGCTCTTCGGTTTCTAAGACGCTATGGTTCACAATTTTAGCATATGTGCAAGCGATGGACTGGATTTTCCAGCCATGTTTCCACAAAATTCTTTTTTGATTCGTAAAACATGATCCGTAATCGCTTTGTCAAGGCTTTTATAATCTCTCTGTTCAAGTGCCTTCACGATTCGGTCGTGCTCTTCATCCACTTTCTCTGACCATCTTCCTCTTTGGAGGACATGATGGAATCGAATCAGTTTGAAGTGAGGGCTCAGCTGAGCGTAGGCGTCTATCAGCCCCTGATTCCTCGCGGCCTGGATAATCGCCAGATGAAATTGGCTATCCAATTCCATCTGACGCAAGTAGTAACTGCTCGTTGTCAATCTCGCCATTTTCTTTTGCAGAGCACGTAGCTTCCGGATCTCTCCCCCTGTGATCCTTTCATAGGCCAAGTAAAGCGCTCCTCTTTCAAGCACCAGGCGATAATCCATGAGGGCTGCAATTTCATCGCGGGAAACTTCAGTCACGAAGGTTCCCTTTTGGGGGAGGATCTTCACGAATCCTTCTCCCCCCAATCTCTGAATCGCCATCTTAATCGGGCTCAGGCTGAATCCTATTTCATCCTTTAACTTGCCCACATCGAGCTTCTGCCCCGGGGCATACTCCAGAGAGATGATTCTCCTTTTAATCAACTGGTAGGCCCTTTCAATTAAATTCTGACCTCTTTCCACGGAGGTTCCTCTCTCCTGTCTCGGGAACTGGTATATTATACTAGTATACTACCTTTCATCATAGGGTTACAAATTTGTCAAGAGAATTTCAAAGCCCTAAAGCCCACTGCTCATATAGAAACCATTTCACCATCGCAAGAGCAATCCACTCAGAGGTCATATAGTTCTCCAATCACAATAGACTCAGATCTTCATGCTTTGACAGAGATAATGCCGATTGCAGCAACAAAATATTTTGCTTGACAGGCACCCGGACTCTGGACATTCTGGCGTGCAGAATTCGGCAGTCTCTGGTAACCACCCCCGGGGAGGGGATCCAAGTGATAAAACATCCAAGTAATAACCCTAGGTTTGGCATCTGTGTTTATATCGAAGATGTCGCGTCAGCGGAGAGAGCCGGATACGATTATATCGAACTAACGGTTACCAATGTTGTTCCAGAGGTGAGCGACGCTGACTTTGGGATGTTAAAAAAAAAGTTGAGCACGCTTAGCGTCCGTCCCGAAGCCTGGCGAAGATTCATCCCCTCCACCCTCCCGGTAGTAGGTCCCGCGGTTGACTTCAATAAAGTGACCGAGTTCGTCAAAATAACCCTGCGAAGGATCGCTGAGTTGGGCGGGTGCGTTGTCGTTTTTGGGAGCCCCCGCGCAAGGAACATCCCCGAAGGCTTTCCCAGAGAAACAGCCTATAGTCAGTTGGTTCAATTTCTCCAGACAGCGGCAGATGAAGCAGCAAAAAACGACATTACAATCGTCATTGAACCCATAAGAAAGAACTGCAACATTCTCAATTCTATCCCGGAGGCAGTCGCGTTGGCCAAGACGTTGAACAGGAAGGAGGTTAAAGTACTGGCTGATCTTTATCACATGGCTTCGCAGGAAGAACCGGTTCAGGCCGTTACAGAAGCTAGTGGAGATCTATACCATGTTCATTTGCCAGTACCCGACAGCCCTGGGCTGAGCGAGCCCAGGGCTGTCGGTGAAGATCTCCCCGATTATCCCGTCGAGGACTTCTTAGAACAATTATGGAAGCTAAATTACAAGCACAGGATAAGCGTCGAGGATCTCGACAGGAAGTTTATGAACCTTGAAAGAGAAGCGCCTCTGGTACTAGCCTACCTCAAGGAGAAGTGGAACAGTTTTTTGCAGTGAATGATGTTTGCTGAAATCAGACTTTCCAAGATGGATGTCCTTTGACGCCTGATCATTAATGGCGCAATATCTTGGTCATAAAGTCCCGTGCCCGGGTTGTCTTTGGATGATCCAGAATTTCTTCAGGTTTTCCGATTTCCACAATCTTGCCTTCATCCATGAAAACCACTTTTGAGGAAACCTCGCGCACGAAAGCCATTTCGTGGGAAATGATCAGCATTGTCATCCCCTCTTTGGCAAGGATCCGAATCGTGTCGAGGACCTCGTTGATCCTTTCAGGGTCGAGCGCTGAGGTGATCTCATCGAGCAGCAGAATATCAGGCTTGAG
>JAHECH010000333.1 GCA_024641835.1 Deltaproteobacteria bacterium | reverse complement strand
GTCCAAGCAGCCTTTACGCCGGCACAGCCACGGATGGGGTTTTTAAAAGTACCGATGGCGGCAACACATGGACCGCAGCCAACACAGATCTTCCCGTAAACGCCAATATCCAGGCGCTCGCCATTGCTGCTGCCAACACGCTTTACGCCGGCACTGCCACCGATGGGGTGTTCAAAAGTGCCGATGGCGGCAACACATGGTTTGCAGCCAACACGAGTCTCACTGCAAACGCGAGTATCCAGGCGCTGGCGATCGACTCCAGCATTTCGCTTTATGCTGGCACCGCAACTGCAGGGGTTATCAAAAGCATGGACGGGGGCAACACGTGGGCCACAGCCAACTCCGGTCTTGCCGCCAATGCCGATGTCCGGGCGATATCGATTTTCACCGGGAGCAGCCCTAACACGCTTTACGCAGGCAGCGATCCTGATGGCGTATTTAAAAGCACGGACTTTGGGGGTAGTTGGTCTCAGATCAATGATGGATTGAATTCCAGTGACTATCGAGCAGTTGCTGTTGACCCGATCCAGACCGCTATCGTCTATACTGGAACAGACGTGAGCGGTGTTCTGAAAAGTGCAAACGGGGGAACAGACTTCACCGCTGTCAATACGGGCTTTACTAGCTCGAACGTTCTCGCCCTCGCTGTTGATCCTCTGACACCTGCTCAAGTATACGCGGGTACAGATGGCGGAGGCGTTTTTGCGAGCATAGATAGGGGAGGGTCTTGGACAGAAAGCAACAGCGGGCTCACTAACCTAGTCGTTGAGGCTCTCCTGATAAATCCCGTGACTACGGCAACGCTTTACGCGGGGACTCGAGGGGGTGGGGTTTTCAAGAGTACGAACAGCGGAACCGACTGGACAGCGAGCAACACGGGCATCACGAGCTTGAATGTTCATGCTCTGGTGATAAACCCGACAGCACCCGCCATCTTGTACGCGGGGACAGACGGCGGGGTTTTCAAGAGCACGGACAGAGGTGGCACATGGTCCTCGGCCAACAGCGGCCTGCCCGCCAATATGATCATCGAAGCTTTGGCGATCGATCCCCTCACCCCCACTACACTTTATGCGGGTACGGCAAGGGACGGGGTGTTCAAGAGCACGGACAGTGGCGGGACCTGGTCAGGCATGAACACAGGTCTGACCAATGTAAGAATTTTATCACTCGCCCTTGATCCCGTCACGCCTCTCACGCTGTATGCGGGCACGGACGGGGGAGGTCTTTTTAAGAGCACGGATGGGGGCAGCACTTGGGATTCCGTCGATATGGGTCCTCTCATATTGACTATTCGAGCTCTCGCCGTCAACACTGTCACAACCTTCACGATCTACGCGGGTTCAGAGGCGCAGGGATTGTTCAAGATAACGGAGAAAAGGACTGTGCCCGGGAGTGGCGGAGGTGGCGGATGTTTTATCTCTACTATCGCTCAGTAATCCATGCCAGTGCCGGAATCCCGCTCTTCAGCCCTTATTCCTCAAGGAAATTCCTGCGACTGAGGGACAGATCAATGGTTGTATCCATGACCACACCCCCACGCAAGAATTCCACCGGCAGCTGATCTGAAGCGGCGAAGAGCTTGTTCGCATCCGCGAGACAATCGCTGTCGCAGGCTTCCTTTGTCCCGAAGGAGATGATCAAATCCCCTCCTAAAATAAAGTCTCGACCCAGCATCCGTGCCGGCACGTCCCCGCCCCGCAAACCTGCTTTGTCCGCAGGGCTGCCTTTGGCCACCCGTTCGATGAGTAACCCTCCCTTCAGATCGCGATTGAACAATTTGGAAATCCCTTCTTGATTCAAGTAGATTCCTTCTATGCCGAGCCAGAATCGGTTTTTGAAGGAGAGGAGGGCCTTGGCCGTGTTGATGGGCACAACAAAACCGATACCCTGGAAACCACCGCTGACCGAGAGGATTCTTGAGGCGATGCCGATCACTTGCCCCTGCGAGTTGAGTAACGGCCCTCCGCTGTTTCCCGCATTGATCGCTGCATCGGTCTGGATGAATCTTGCGGGAATGGTAGCGTCATAGAACCGGCCAAAGTCCCGAAATCCACTGATGTGCCCCACGGAAAAAGAATTTTCAAGACCATAAGGGCTCCCTATAGCATAAGCCGCTTGCCCGACAACCAGCTGATCTGAATCGCCGAGCTCAGCATGTTGAAGCCCAGGCACCGGCTTCAGAAACTTGATGAGAGCGATGTCGGCACTCGCCTCGCTGAAGAGAAATTCAGCGGGATGCATATTCCCGTCCTGAGTCTTAACCATAATTTCTTCCGCACCGCTGACCACGTGGGCAGCCGTAAGGATGTGACACTGGCGTGAAATCAATACCCCGCTTCCGATTGCCGCCTGTTGCGCCTCCGCTCCTTCTTGAAAGACTTTCTCGGAAGTGTAGATGGTGACAACAGCAGGCAGGATCTTAAGGTAAACCCTGGCTGATTGGGCCTCCTCCTTCGTGAGATAAGCCGGTACCGTCCCTTCATCTGCGCTGGCAATGACCTCGGTAGCGCAGGAAGCGGCGGCAAAGGCGCAGAGGATAAGGACCAACATCAGGAAGAGTAGATTCCGGGGGATTTTCCCCACGGATTTCCCGTGCACGTCCTGCAGGTGATCTGCGGAGTCCGAAGGCTTCTGAAGCCTTGCAGGATTATAAACTTTGCTTTCCATCGGAAGAATCTCCTGTTTTTTCCTACACTATAAGCACGTACCGGGACAGATGAAACGGTTTTGTGGAGAACTCTGCGCCGTGGGCCGGAATAAAGTCGACTCCCTTGAATTGAGTCTTCTGTACTCCTGGCCGTTTTGTCCTGCAGTTTCCCCGTGTACCTTATGCCTTGTACCGTGGGCCTTCTTAATTATTAGTGACATTCCACCCAGTGACCGTTCCCTACCTCTCGGGAAAGCGGCCTCTCCTCTGTGCATATGCTCTTACGAAAAGCGCACCGGGTATGGAATCCACAGCCCGAAGGAGGGTTCAGGGGACTTGGCACATCGCCTTCTAGGATAATCCGCTGCTTTCGAACTTCGGGGTCAGGGATAGGAACGGCCGAAAGCAGAGCCCGGGTATAGGGATGCCGGGGATTCTCGTACAGTTCTCGACCTCTGGCGAGTTCCACGATCCGACCCAGATACATGACCGCCACCCTGTCACTGATATATTCCACGACGCTCAGGTCATGAGCAATGAAAAGGTAAGACAGGTTCATTTCCTCTTGAAGCTGGGCAAGGAGATTCATCACCTGGGCCTGGATCGACACGTCGAGCGCAGAGATCGGTTCGTCACAGACAATGGCCAGGGGATTGACGGCCAGAGCCCGAGCAATGCCGATTCGCTGGCGCTGGCCCCCTGAGAACTCGTGAGGATACCGGCTCATCTGTTCCGGGTGAAGCCCCACCCTCTTCATCAGGTATGCCACACGATCATGGATTTCCCTCTTCGAGCTCTGAGTGTGGTTTAGAATCGGCTCACCAATGATCTGCCCTACATTCATGCGTGGATCAAGAGAGGAGAAGGGGTCCTGAAAAATGATCTGAAAAGAAGCTCTGACTCGCCTCAATTCTTCCTTGTTCAGCCGAAGGAGGTCCTGTCCATCGAATACAACCTCGCCTGCCGTAGGCTCAATCAGGCGCAGGATGGATCGGCCAACCGTTGTTTTGCCGCACCCGCTCTCGCCCACCAAACCGAGCGTCTCTCCCCGCTCAAGGGTGAAACTCACACCATCCACCGCTTTCACCTCACCAACGGTGCGGGAAAGAATCCCCTTTTTCACCGGGAAGTATTTTTTCAGATCTCTGACTTCTAACAGCGCCATACTGATTCTAAGGCTCAGTGCCTCTCACAAATCCTGAATGTCCAGGAATTCACCTGCTCATTTCAGCGCGTTCCCTCATCCCGCCAGGGAAAATCATCCAAAACCAAACGTGCCACCCTGTTGAAACCCGAGTCTTTGCAGGCTGGTCAAAAACGTCCAGATGCTAGGCACCCGAAATCCCGAGGAGTGAGGCGTACAAAACAGTACGCTGCAACGACTCGCCCTGTTAAATCGGCTTCGCCGTCTCGCAAAGCGAGAATTTGACAGGGCGCGGGATGAGGGTAACGCCGCAGATGGGCGTTTTTCATCAGCCTGTATTATAACTTATGCGGCAAGCCAGCAACTGACCCTCCTATGCTCTCCAAGGACCACCAATGGAGGCGCATCCCTGGGACACACATCCATGACCTTCGGGCACCGGGGATGAAACCGGCATCCTTTTGGCATTTCCAGAGGGCTCGGGACCATTCCCGGGATCTCCTGAAGCCTCCGCCCCGTTTTCGCTTTTCTGCCGATCACAGGAATCGATCCAAGCAGCCCCTCGGTATAGGGGTGCCTCGGATCCTTGAAGAGCTCGCGCACAGGAGCTTCCTCCACGACCCTGCCCGCATACATGACCACCACCCTGCTCGCCATCTCTGCGATAATACCCAGGTCATGAGTGATCAGCAGGATGGAGGTACCGAATTCTTCTTTGAGCCGCATCATGAGACTCAAAATCTGGGCCTGTATCGTGACGTCCAGTGCGGTTGTCGGCTCATCTGCGAGAAGCAATTGAGGATTGCATGAAAGAGCCATGGCAATCATGGCCCTCTGCCGCATCCCTCCTGAAAGCTTGTGTGGATATTCTCTTGCCCTTGCTCTGGGAGCAGGGATCTGAACCATCTGGAGCATCTGCTCCCCCCACCTCCATGCTTCCTGCCGTTTCATGTCCTGATGAAGCCTGATCGCTTCGGAGATTTGCTCGCCAATGGTGAGAACAGGATTGAGGGATGTCATCGGCTCCTGGAATATCATGGATATGGCATTCCCTCGGATCTTTCGGATCCCTTCCCGATCAAGGTCAAGGAGGTTCTCGCCCTGGAATGCGATCCTGCCCTTGATCTCCGCCGGGGGACAGCGGAGAAGCCGGAGGATGGACAGGGCGGTCACCGTTTTCCCGCATCCGCTCTCTCCCACGAGACCGAGCGTCTCGCCGCGAAAGATCTCCAGATCTACTCCATCCACCGCACTGACAACACCCTCAAAGGTTTGGAAGCGGGTGTGCAGATCGCGGATGACGAGGAGACGTTCCTTCTGTTCCGTCATAGCCTGAACCTCGGATCGAGAGCGTCCCGGAGACCGTCGCCAAGCAGGTTGAAGCTCAGGACCGCGAGGAAAATGGCAACACCCGGGAACGTCGCTACGTGCGGCGAATTGAAGAGGTAGGCCCTTCCCGATCCAAGCATCGCCCCCCACTCCGGCATCGGTGGCTGCACGCCGATGCCCAGAAACCCCAAACCTGCTGCAAAAAGGATCGCCGTGCCCATACCCAGGCTCGTCTGGACCGTGATGGGAATCATGACGTTCGGCAAAATGTGGCGAAAGAGGATACTCAGATCACGCGTACCCACGGCCCTTGCCGCCTCCACGTAAACTTGTTCCCGCACGGTGAGCACGCAGCCACGGACCAGGCGGATGTAAATCGGCACCATGCTGATACCGATGGAGATCACCGTGTTCTTGAGGCCGACACCGAGAACAGCCAC
>JAHECH010000332.1 GCA_024641835.1 Deltaproteobacteria bacterium | reverse complement strand
GGCTTGGGACACAGGGATAAGCGCTCCCCCTCCGATTCCCTGGATGACTCTGAACAGGACCATCGTCCCCAAGGTCCGGCTTGTCCCGCACATCATGGAACTCACGGTGAAGAGAAACACGCTGAACGTGTAGAAGCGCTTGCGTCCGAAGCGAGACGTCAGGAAGGCAATAAGCGGCATGACAATCACATTGGAGAGGATATACCCTGTGGCGACCCACGTAATCTCCTCGATGGAGGCGCCGAGACTGCCGCGCATGTAGGGCAGCGCCACGTTGACGATACTCGTGTCGAGAGAGGCCAAAAGGGTACCCGTCATCACCGTCACGGTGATCATCCATTTGCTGCTCGTCGAATCGCTCCTGTCATACCCCGGCATTGAAATGGCCCTATTTTTTTCTTTGGTCGCTTACGTCCACGTACGGCGTGACGGAAAGCCCCGGCCACAAAAGGTAAGGTGGATCCGATTTAGAATCCAGCACGATCTTGACCGGTACCCTCTGGACGATCTTGACGAAGTTGCCGGTTGCATTTTCCGGGGGAAGCAAACTGAAAACAGATCCTGTCCCCGGCTGAAAGCTGTCGATGTGGCCTTTGAATACGAATCCAGGGTAGGCGTCCACTTCGATATCCACCGGCTGTCCAACCCGCATTTTTATGACCTGCGTTTCCTTGAAATTTGCCACGACCCAGACATCCTTCACATTCACCATGGACAAAACGGGTTGGCCTGGCTGAACGTACTTACCGGGATCGACATTTTTATTTGCGATTCTTCCAGTCAACGGCGCCTTGACTTGGGTTCTCTGAAGATTGATCTTGGCCAGTTCCAGGGCTGCCTGCGCTTCGGCAATCTTCATTTGTTGTGTTTTGAGCTGCGCCTCCAGACTCTGGACCCCGGCCTCTTCCTTGGAAATCCCGGCCCGCGCAGCATTGGTGGATGCCTGGGCGACCTGCCATTGTGATTGCACCCGATCGTATTCGCTTTGTGGCACGGTCCGGGTTTTCACCAGATCTTCGTACCGTGCAATATCCTTGTATGCAAGGTCTTCATGGGCTTTGGCTGAAAGAAAATCCGCTTGAGCTTTTGCCAGGGACTGCTTCCCTTCTTCGACAAGCGCCAGGATCTGGTTTTTCTCAGCCACGAGGCTCAAAAACGCTTTTTCGGACTGGTCCACCGTGGCGGCATAATCGTCGCTCTCGATCTCGAAAAGCGGGGCGCCGGCGTTGACGAGCTGGTTGTCAGTGATAAAGACCGCCACCACTTTTCCTTTGACCTGAGAGCTTATGGGAACGATGGTGCCTGTAACGTAGGCATCATCGGTGCTCTCGTGAGAAAGATAGTAATCCACTCGAGGTGCTAAGTAGACCGTTCCTCCAATGAGCATGCAAAAGAAAAGTAACCGCACGATCCATTGTCTAAGCTTCCTCTTCCCGGGGCGATGGGTTGGTGGCGGGTCTTCTTTGTCAGGTTTACCCCAAGACTTGGCCATAAAATTTCCTCCTCTTTGCCTTGTTCCCTCTCTCTGCTTCCGAACTACATCATATCCCCGCTCTCCAAAGAAAAAAACCTCGTTGCGGAATTTGTCATTGTCTTGACTATAATAAAGAACTGCAGGCAGGTTTTCAAATGGACACACGAACAAAGGCCAGGAGGAACGACCGTGCGCCCTGGGCCGTGAGCCGTTCCTGTGTCTCAAAAGCGGTTTTGCCTGGAAATCCTCAAGGTGTTCCCCACGACCGTGAGACTGCTGGCAACCATGGCTAGAACGGCCAGGATGGGGTTCAGGATGCCGGAGAGGGCAAGGGGAATGCCGAGCAGATTGTAAAAGAAAGAAAAGAAGAGATTCTGGCGAACGATCCGCCCCGTGAGAAATGAGAGTTGGAGAGCTTCCGACACCTTCCGGGGATCTCCGCCTACGATGGTGATCCCCGAGGCCTCTTGAAGAATACCGGACTTTGTGCCTAGGGCAAAGCCAACGTCCGCCTGGGCCAGAGCAGTTGCATCATTCAGGCCATCTCCCACCATGGCCACCCGCTTTCCGCTTCGCTGGAATGAGGCGATCACTTCCACCTTTCCTTGGGGCAGGGTTTGACCCGCAAATCCGTCGACCTTGAGCTCTTCGGCTATAGCCCGTGTGGTTTCCTGCGAATCTCCGGACACGAGCCAGGTTTCGAGGCCTCTGGACTGAAGAGCCGCTACCGTCTCCCGGGCTGTCTCCTTCAAGAGGTCACCGAAGGGAAAAAGCGCCCTAGGTCTTCCATCCGATGCGAAAAATACCACGGTGAGTCCCTTCGACTCCAATGCCTCTGCACGCCTGGCGATTTCATCCCCTATCCCTATCCGGCGGCAATCGATAAACCGCCGGCTCCCCAGCAGAACTTCCTTGCCCCGGACCATACCGCGCACGCCGAGTCCTTCGAAGGACTCAACGTGGGTCGCTTCCTCCCATCCCCTTGGGAGGCTGGCGGCCCTTCGCAGGATCTCTTTCGCGAGAAAGTGATCTGAATGGGCTTCCACGGCTGCCGCTTGCATCAGGGCCTCTTTCTCGCTCATTCCATCCAGGGAAATGATCTCCAGGAGCGAGAAACAGCCCTCCGTCACCGTCCCTGTTTTGTCCAGGACGATCATACCCAGGTTTTTCGCCTCCTCGAAAACAGCAGGATCCCGGATCAGTATTCCTCTGGCTTTTCCTGAGCCGATGGAAGCGACTTTGGCCAAGGGCGTGGCGATCCCGAGGGCACAGGGACAGGCGATCACCAGGACGGTTAGAGCCCGAAGAATTGCCTCATGGGCAGATGAACCCTGAAGAAGGAGAGCAGGGACTGTGACCGCAGCCAGAAGGAGCACAGCGGGCACAAATCGTCTTGTAATTCGGTCTGCCAGAAGCTCCACAGGGTTTTTTTTCATCAGAGCCTCTTGCATGATCGTGATCATCCGGGCGATGGAACCTTCCCTGCCGGCAGAGCTGGCCTTGAGGAGAAGATCCCCTTTCAGAAGAAGAGCACCGGCCATTACCTCCTCGCCGGCACATCTTTTTAAAGGCCGGGACTCTCCTGTAAGAAAGGATTCGTCCAAAACAGCCTCCCCCAGTAGAATAGAGGCATCTGCTGGAATCCTTTCCCCCTCTTTGACGAGAAACTCCTCCCCTTTTTCCAATGCTTCCAGGGAGACCCACCGCTCGGTGTCCTTCACCACTAGGCGGACTTTCTGCTTCGAGAACGTGTAGAGTTCAGTGATTCCTTTGGTTACCTTCTCCTTGGCGCCCATCTCCAGATACCTCCCCAGGAGCACCAGGGTAATCAACATGGCCGCGGTATCGAAATAGAGATGAATACTACCCTTGCTCATCTGGACAAGGCTGTACCCGTAAGCGGAGAGAGACCCTATGGCGATCAGCGTATCCATAGAAGCATGGTGATGTCGAAAACCCAGGTAAGCTCTTTTGAGGATGGGGAAGCCCCCGTAGAACAAGACGGGGCTCGCCATAAGGCATAGAGGATAGGAAAGATATCCGATCGCCTGCTCTCCCAAATCCTGGAAGAAGCCAAAATAGAGGGAAAAGGAGATCATCATGATATTCATGGTTAAAATAGCGGAAAGGCCCAGGCGCAGGAGAAGGGTTTTCTTCTCTTTGGGGCGGTCTTTTTCCTCCTGAAACAGGGAAGCGCCGTAACCAAGGCTGGAGATTCGATTCAAAATCTCCAGGGGTTTCACCACGTGAGGCAGGTACCGGATGACGGCGAGATCCGCCAGGAAGAGCACCTGAGCCTGGAGAACGCCTTTCAGTTTGCGGAGAAAGTCCTCCACCAGGAGAGAACAGGCGACGCACCACATTCCTTCCACTCTGATCGAGATTTCCTGGGAAAGGCTTTCTTCGAACGTTTCCGATGGAGGGATGACTTCTCCCTTTGATTGGGTTTCCTTCCCTTTCTGATCCACTTCCTCCTGATCCTTCGGGATGATGCCAGCCGCCACACAGGCCCGGTAGAGGTCCGTCTCTTTGAAATGGGAGGGCCGGCCATGGGGATTGGAGTAAAGGATCTCGAAGACATGCATGCACCCGCTGCAGCAGAAACGGAAAACCTCGCCGTCGATCGTCTGTTCCACTTTGCCGCGAGCAAGGCGGAGACCGCAGAGGTCGCAAGTGTTTTTCTGAGGATCAAGTTCTTCCACCGGTTTTCACCAGAGACCGAAGGTAGAGGACGATGGCCCATCGATCCTTTTCCGAAACGGTGTAGGCCAGAGGAGGATGCCTCCTATAACCGAAACTGGTCTTGTAGAAGATCTGCCCGTCTGTTTGAGCCTGCACCAGGGGGCTTCGCAGATTGGTGAGCAAAGGGGAAAAACTCTGGCCCACTGTTCCATCCCCGTCTCCCTTCGGCCCGTGGCAATGGATGCAAAAGTAACCGTAGGCTTTTCCCCTTAGATCCCTGTTGGCTTTCGTGAGCTGCCCCCAGTTTTTGTACCAGTTTTTAAGCTAGAGTTGAATCCTTTTCCGAGATGTTTCGTAGCAGCCGGGGCGGTTGAAAGCCCAACGGCAAGACAGCCTCCGGTGCCGGGGCCGGATCGTGTTGTACTCCTGCCGCCAGTTCTCAATCACAACCTTGGCCTCCTTCAGCGTAAAAAATTCTTTCCGGATTCACACTTAGCTTAGTAAGGATACAGTGATTTCCTACCCGATATACTGCTCTTACCTTATTTATCTTCCGGCTCATTCCACCTAAATGAGTGTATAGCATACACCGACTAGGCCACGCGAATCCTGTGATCGGACCGGCGCGCTTTCGCGAATGCTGCGGTTCAAGACGACGTTACTCTAGTTCATGGAGGGGAAAGATATGGAAGACATTAACCGTATTCTCGTTGTGACCAGATCCACCAAGTATTGCCAGAAGGCCGTTCACTACGCTGTTTCAATAGCCAGGAAGTATGATGCGGAAATCATCATCCTCCATGTGATCCATAATCCCTTCGGATTAGAGGGATGGAATCTGCCCCTGGCCTACCGTCCCGACATGGAAGAGGAGTACAAGAGGATCTTCACGGCTGCCAAGGCGGATCTGGACAGGATGATCGAGGCAGAGAGGGCGAGCGGCTTGCCCATTAAAGAGCTGATCGTTGAAGGAGACCCGACCAAGAAGATCTTCGAGACTGTAGAAAAAGAAAAGATCGATCTTATTGTCATGCTTTCTTACCAGCAGTGGCGCCTGGAGCATTGGCTTTTCGGCGCGGGAACTGACGAGGTCGTCAGGAGAATGCCCTGCTCGGTACTCCTGATCGAAAAGGACATAGGCGGGTGAGGCCCCACAGGGGCGGGTGAGGCGGGAGGAGGGCATCCGGGGAATAGCCATGCGAGGCTATATTGGGATCGCTCCGCTTGAGGAGCACTCCACTTCGTTCCGTTCGAGGAGCACTCGGCTTCGCCTCGCTTGAGGCAACTTCTTTCGCCTCTTCCCCTGGTCGCCTATGGCGCCGACAGAGCCGGGTTCAGCCGCCATAAGTCTGGCCGGTAAACCTCAAGGGCTGCTTTGCAGCCCGATCCTCAAGGCGCGTTAGCGCC
>JAHECH010000331.1 GCA_024641835.1 Deltaproteobacteria bacterium | reverse complement strand
ACCGTTTTCGACGGTGGGGGGCTACAGGAACAGATCGAAATGGTTTGGGAAGTCATAAAAAAAGGAGCGCCAAATGGGGCTTATAGCCTCCTTTTGGACCCCGAAATGAGCCTTATTAGGATATCTCTCAGAGATCACGGCAGCATCCAAGCCTGCGATAAGAGAATAATATGTGATAGAAATCCTATGATTTGAAACCTGCGATGCCCTACACGAAGTGCACATACGACAGCCCTCGCAATAGTCAAAAGTCGGTTGATTCAGTATTACCCAAACGAAGCCTATTGTGCGAGCAGATATCAGGTCGATCTCAGCTTCACAATTCATTTTTTCGGCCGCGTTCTCTGCTATGTTTTTCACTTGCTGCTAGGTTATTTGAAGTTTGGTTCTCAGGAATACCCGTAGCATTCTGAACCGCCAATGAAGAGTCATACACTGCAGAATGGATACCAAATAGTGCATTCTCGGCAAATTGAAGGATTGTGCTATTATGCAATGCCCGCATTTTCAAAATGTCATCCAGTGACCAGTCGGTATCGGATCCTAACAGGATGCAATCATACCATAAGCAATGAAAGACCCCTTAGCGGCTGCCAGTAGTGCTAGGTGCGAAAACGTGCCGGAGATGCAGGCGCTTTTGATTGCCTCTTGAAATTATCATCGTTAATGGAGACTCATCCAATTTTGCGTGCTTTCAGTTTTGAGCTCGGCAGGGAGATTCATGAAATAGCGCTTGGGTCTCGGGCGCCAGTGTTGTGTTGATGGGATTGGCTCTCATCACTGCACCAATAGAAACGCGCCACCGTCGTCGAATGGCCCCCGTTGGTCAGGCTGCTTGGTGAAGGCGAGTGAGATCAGCCCCAACTGAATCTCAAACACAAACGACACCCAGTGCGGAAAAAGTAGGTCTAAGAAAAACAGTGCGAGTACTTCTCGCCTCAATGGGCATTAGCCCATCCTCCGCACCCTTGGAGATTTGAGTCTTACTGGGTATTTTTCATAAGTGTGAAATGTGCCCTTGACATCTCCGAATATGGAATGATATGGTTTGCCATATGAAAACGACCGTACAGATTCCAGATAGCCTCTTTGAGGAGGCCCGTAAGTTAGCCAACCGAGAGCGGACTACCCTGAAGGCCCTCATCGAAGAGGGGCTCCGCCGGATTGTGTCTCAACACAAGCGGCGCAACGGGTTCCGGATGAGAAAGGCCACGTTCAAAGGTAAGGGTCTGCAGCGTAACCTCGCCGGCGCTTCCTGGGAGAAGATTCGCGAACTGAGCTATGAAGGACGAGGCGGATGATCGGTGTCGATAGCAACCTTCTTGTCTACGCACACCGTGAAGATTCCCCCTGGCACGCTGCTGCTTTTGACCGTATAGTTCAGCTGGCTGAAGCTCGCGCGCCATGGGCAATCCCCTGGCCATGCATTCACGAATTCCTCGCTATTGTAACGCATCCCCGAATCTACGCTCCTCCGACTCCTCTCGCAAAAGCTATCGACCAGATTGAGGCCTGGTTGGAATCGCCGAGTCTTGTTCTACTCTCGGAATCAGAGGACTACTGGTTGGAACTCCGGACGATCCTCCAAACCGGACGCGTGTCCGGGCCGCAGGTTCATGATGCGCGGGTTGCCGCTCTTTGCCAGCAGCACGGAGTGACCCAGCTATGGTCGGCCGACAGGGACTTTGGGCGATTTCCGGGGTTAAACGTCCGAAATCCGCTGGTCGGCTGAGCAAAGCCCAATTTTATTTTACTCACCACTTTTCAGGCCTGTTTGGAAATAACTTGAGTAGGGGTCCCTCCACAAGCGCCTGTGCCGCCTTCTCGGTTCTCCTGCCCAGATCCTTCTCAAAATCCACTCCATATTTTTCTGTTGACAAGGGGTGCGGGTTTGTTTTATAGGGAGATCGATCGTTCTCTATGGAAAAAGGAAAAGGAATGGGCGTCGCGTTCAAAAGAGTGCCGGCCCTCGACAAGTGTGTCCATATCCTGAGCCTCCTTGCCCAGTCAGAGAAGGCCCTCGGAATCAGCGATATTTCCAATGCCCTGGGATATCATAAGAGCACGGTTTTCAACACGGTTTACACCTTGATCGATCTTGGTGTGCTTGAAGGAAACTCCGACGCTAAGTTTCGGTTTGGAGCCCGCCTCTATTCTCTGGCCAAGGCTGCAGCAAAGGGATCGGACCTCGTCTCGACGATTCATCCGTATCTTCAAGAGATCAATCAAAAGACGGGTCTCTCCGTTTTTCTTGGAATCCGAGCCGGGTTGAGGGTGGTCATTGTGGATAAAGTGGATTCGCCCATGGATATCAAAGTCTCTTCCGAGACCGGAATGAGAATTCCCCTACTGGCAGGAGCGGGGGGCAAGGTTCTCCTATCCCAACTCCCTGACGCCGAGGTCGACACCATCCTTTCCGGGAACAAGCTGAAAAAATTCACGCCTTCCTCCTGTGCCAACAGGAGAGGATACAGGGAGATAATCAAAAAGGTTCGCCAGGAGGGATTTGCTGTCGATGATGAGGAATACATCGAAGGCGTCCGGGCGTTTGCCGTGCCTTTGCGCCTCAATCGAGACAGCTTACAGGCGGCCATATGGGTCGTGGGTTTGAAGAGCCAGATCAAGGATGAGGTTCTTCCGTCGTATAAGTCCATGCTGAAAGAAATTGCGGAAAAGATTGAAGACCGTTTGTGGAATGGAGACTGAGATGTGGTGAAGTTCCTGGATGGATTTGTGCCTTACCAAAAGAAGGCTGCTGAAAAGTACGACAAGTTTCGATGGTGGTCAGGGCTGACATTCGGAGATATCCTGGACAGGGCTGCGGATATTCATCCGGAAAAAGAGGCTTTTGTGGATGGGAAGACGCGCCTTACGTATGGGGAGGCTCGGGAAAAGACGAATAAGCTCGCCATAGGCTTGATGGATTTGGGAATCCAGCCTTTGGACCGGGTTCTGATCCAGCTTCCGAACTGGAACGAATTCGTTTTTGCCTATTTTGCCGTACAAAAGATTGGGGCCATCACGGTGCTGTTGATCGACAGATATCGCCAGTTTGAGATCAACCGCCTCATCAGCCTGACAGGGGCGACATCGTGGATTGTCGCATCAAGATACAGAAATACAGATTACGCTCCCATCATCGATGACGTCCTGAAGGAACATCCGGAGATGAAGAATGTCGTTGCAGTCCGGGGCGAAAGGGATCAGAAGCCCTTTGCAAGCCTCAGAAGGCTGATTGAGAAAACCCAGTTGACGGAAGACAATCTGGCCAGGCTGGCGGCACGACGACCGGATCCCATGCAGGTGGCCCATATGGGACCTACCGGAGGGACGACCGGAGCGCCAAAGATTGTCCCGCGCACGCATAATAGCCTCGTTAACGGCACTGAATATTGCTGCAAGGCGTGGGAGCAGAGCATCGAGGACATTAACCTGCTCGCAGGTCCGATAGGCCATGATCTGACATTCACCAAGGGCTTCATCGGGAGCATCTTCACCCTCGGGAAGGTGATATTCCTGGATTCGACAGACAATCAGGATATATGTGAAACCATTCAGCGAGAAAAAGTAACCTCCATCATCTGGGTTCCCACTCTGGCGCAGAAAATGCTCCGATATGACGCCCTCGATAAGTATGATTTGAGTTCCCTGAAGAAGATGCACAGTGCGGGGGGCGCAAGCCACCCGGATCTGGTCAAGGATGTCGCGGAAAAGCTGAGGATGAAGTTTTACAATGGATACGGTGGGACAGAAGGGATGACGACCATCACGCGTCCCAGGGATGATTTAGAGGTGGTCTGCACCACGGTTGGGAGGCCGACATGCCCTTATGACACATACAAGGTCATCGATAGAGACGGAAATGAGCTTCCTCCCAACGGCGAGGGTGAACTGGTTCTTAAAGGCCCCGGCGTATTTACAGGTTACTACAATAATCCGGAGGAGAACAAAAAGGTATTTACCAAGGACGGATTCTTCAGAACCGGAGATATGGCAAAGATCGATGAGAAAGGCTACATCACCATCACGGGTCGCATCAAGGAAATGATCAACCGGGGCGGTGAGAGCATCAGCGCCACGGAAATCGAAAGACTCATCAACCGGCATCCGGGTGTGGCGGCAGTGGCGGTTATCCCCATGCCTGACCCGCTCATGGGTGAAAGAGTTTGCGCTTATATTCAGCCCAAGCTCGGCGCTCAGTTGGGCTTTGATGGGATCATTTCCTTCTTGAAAGAGCAGAAGGCCTCTGTGCTTCAGCTTCCGGAGCGGATCGAATTTATCGATGCCATGCCTTACACCGGAGTACAAAAAGTGGATAAGAAATCCCTGCGGGAGGATATTGAGAGGAAATTGAAAGCAGCTGGACAAGCTATCTAAGAAAGGTAAGGAAGAATGGGTGAAACGGTAATGCAAAAGGAGTGGAAAAATGGAAGAAGTAAAGAAAATTAAAACTCATTGTCGCGGTTGCCATGGGGCCTGTGGCGTGATCGCTCACGTGAAGGACGGAAGGGTGATCAAGGTGGAGGGGAACCCGGATAGCCCCATCACTCACGGAACCATGTGCACGAAGGGTATGTCCATCACGCAGCTAGCCTACCATCCGGACAGGATCATCTACCCGATGAAGAAAGTCGGCGAGAAACTCAGCGGGAAATGGGAACGAATCACGTGGGACGAAGCGCTCGACACCATCGCCACAAAACTTAAAGCTATTGTCAAAGAATACGGACCGGAACACATCCTTGTGGGGCAGGGGACCGGGAGGGACTACGAAAGTCACCTCTATCGTTTTGCCAACCTGCTGGGAACCCCCAATGTGATCACTGCCGGGCATTTTTGTTACGTCTCAAGGGTCTCCGTCAGTCTGGTCACCGCGGGCAACCTCCCTGTGGTCGACTACTATGTGAATGAGCCAAGACTCGTGGTCATGTGGGCCAGCAACCCCATGTGGACCAATCCGGACGAGTACAAAGGAGAGAATTTCTATAGAGCTATCAAGAACGGGGCCAAGTTAATCAGCATCGATCCCCGGAAGTCATTCTATGCCGGAAAGGCAGACATCTGGCTTCAGATCCGTCCCGGGACGGATTGCGCCATGGCCTTCGGCTTCCACCGCGTGATCATTGAAGAAGAGCTCTACGACAAGGATTTCGTGGAGAATTACTTCTACCGCTGGGATGACTTTAAGGATAGGGTTATGAAGGATTATCCCCTCGAGAAAGTGCAAGAGATTACCTGGGTTGACAGAGAACTGATCCGGGAGGCTGCCCGGTTGTATGCGACCACGAAACCGGCGGCGATCCAGTGGGGGGTGCCCACGGAACAGAACATCAACTGCACCGATTTTACACGCACAGCGATTGGACTGATGGGTATCACGGGGAATCTGGATGCTCCTGGAGGCAATGCTCTCTTCGTGAACCCGCCCACTCGTACGGTGGCTGAATTCGGCCGCCACAAGAACCTCCCGCGAGAAGCGATTGAGAAGAGGCTGGGCGGAAAAGATTTTCCCCTGGGCGCCAGGGCGCAGTTCATCAATCCCCAGAAGGCCTGGGACTCCATCGTGTACG
>JAHECH010000330.1 GCA_024641835.1 Deltaproteobacteria bacterium | reverse complement strand
GCGGAGAGAACTCTTTCCAGGACATTGGTGAGCTCGCGGATGTTGCCGGGCCAATCGTATTGACATAGAGCCTCTTCCGCATCCCCGTGCAGACGGATTTCCGGGAGAGAAGCCTCCTCGGCCATTTGATTGAGGAGATGTTTTGCGATGGGGATGATGTCCTCCCTTCGCTCCCGGAGAGGAGGGACGTGGAGGGGAATGACGTTCAGACGGTAAAAGAGGTCTTTGCGGAAACGGCGGTCCGCCACCATGTCGTCAAGGTTCTGGTTAGTGGCTACGATGAGGCGGAAATCGGGCCGGATCACGCCGGTTCCACCGACGCGTTCGAATTCCTTGTCCTCAAGCACACGCAGGAGCTTCGGCTGCATGGAGAGTGGCAGATCTCCAATTTCATCAAGAAACGCCGTTCCGTGGCGTGCCAACTCGAATTTTCCCGGCTTGCCAGTCGATCTGGCGCCCGTGAAAGCGCCTTTCTCGTAGCCGAAGAGCTCTGATTCCATGAGGTCTTTGGGAATAACCGCGCAATTGATTCGGACAAAGGGGTAAAGCTTCCTGGAGCTTGCCTGATGGATACCTTGGGCAAAGAGATCCTTGCCCGTTCCGCTTTCGCCCGTGATCATCACCGGGAGGTTCGTTGCCGCTGCTCTCAGGGCTTGCTTTTTGAGATCCTTGATCACCGCAGAAACGCCCACAATGCTGTCCAGGGTGTGGCGGGAGGAACGGAGCGAGAGAAGTTCCTTTTCATACAGTTCCACCTTGGATTCCAGGAGAGAGAGTTTTTTGGCCAGCTTGGTCACGTCGCTTATGTTTTTGAACATGACCTGACCAAAGACGGCAATGACTTTCCCCTTCTCTTTAATGGGGATGCGTTGCACGACCATCTTCTGCCCTTTGATCAGGTGGCTCCAGTTGATCTCCGATTTTCCAGTCTGGGCCACGATATGCATTCGAGAGTTTTCGACCACTTCGGTGCAGTGTTTTCCGATTTGGGCAAGCGGGTCTATCCCGAGAAATTCGCCGTAAGGCTTGTTGAAATGGATGACATGGCCCTCGGCATCTGTCACCATGATGCCGTTAGGAATAGCGTCAAGGATGGGTCCGATCCTGCTGAGTTCAGGGAGTAGACTCCTTTTTTTCCGCATACCGTCCTCCTGTAGCAGGTTGGCGACATGTAGTGGATTTGATACGGAACATAACTCATTTTCAGAGGGAGGGCAATAGAATTCAGGAGCCTCCGGGACTTTCATGAGGTGAAAAGGTGTTGTTCTCAGGCCGAAAGGGGCTTCGACATTTTTGGAGTTGACCTGATCCCTATTGGCCTGGGAATTGCTTGAATCATCAACAGGCGCCTTTTGTACGAGCGGAAGGATCCGGCGAAAAGGGCGGCCGGAAGGAACAGGAGAAGGGGAGGAGAGTGCCATGGATATCAGGGAGCCGCAAATCAAAAAAGATCAAATCCTGATTCTGACAGATGAAAACTTTAGTGCCGACAACGTGTGCGTTGTGAGCGGCGCCGGGACCGGGATCGGTCGAGCAACGGCCATCGCCGCTGCGGCCAACAACCTTATGACGGTTGGACTCGACATCAACGAGAAGGAGGGGAAAAGGACCCAGAAGATGGCTCGTGACATGGGAGGCCAGATGGTCTTCATGAAGACCGATCTCACAAAAGACCAGGAGATCGAAAACGCGGTGAAGGAGGCGGCGAAACTCGGCTCCATCAAGTACCTCGCCAACATCGCAGGAATCCAGTACATCGACTCCGTAGAGAATTTCCCCATGGAGAAATACGATCTGATGCTCCGGCTCATGCTCCGGGCTCCTTTCTACCTCTCCAAGTTGACCATACCCTACATGAAGAAGAGCAAGGACGGGGTGGGTGCGATCGCCAACATGGGGTCGGTGCACGGCCACATGTGTACGAAGCTCAAGCCGGCTTACAATATCACCAAGTTCGGGTTACGAGCCCTCGCCCAATCCATTTCAGCGGAAGGTGAAGGCAAGATCAGGGCCTTCACGGTCAGCACGGGTTTTGTGCGCACCCCATTGGCGTTGAACCAAATCCCGGCCCAGGCGCAGCAAAGGGGGATCACGCCCGAGGAGGTCATCAGGGACGTGATGATGGAAAGATCCAGGATCAAAGAGATGATGTCACCCGTTGACGTGGCCAACCTTTTCATCTACGGATTTTCTCGTTATGCGAAATATCTTGTGGGCGGAGACCTCCTGTTTGATGGCGGAATGGTGCTGACCTACTAGCAGGCTGCTCTTTTACAACCTGGGGGCAAGTGTCACGAAAAACCGAAGATCTTCTCAACGATTTTTTTTCTACTCATAGAATTCTCGACGGAGTATTCACTCCCAAAAACCGAATAAAGAAAAGGAGGTGATAAGGGAAGTAAGAGTAAAGCGCAGCATTTCCTTTGATGTTCAGAACCTTAAACATGGATAGGTGCGAAAGGAGTGACACGATGAAGAAGTCAAAACTTATGGTCATTATCTGTGCGTTCATTTTGCTTGGAGGCATGCCCAGTCTGGACAAGAGCCAGGCAGCGGAACCTTACAACCTTGGGGTTGCTCTGGGCCTCACGGGAACCGGGGCTCTTTATTGTAAAGACGGTTTGGATGCCATCAAACTGGCGGTGGGTGAAATCAATGCTCAAGGGGGTTTTCTGAAAAAGCATCCCATCGAGATCTTCAGCAGGGATACCCAGACCAAGCCGGATGTTGCCGTCCGTGAGACCAAGGACTTGATCCTGAGAGACAAGGTAAGGACCGTCCTCGGGACGTATTCCAGCGCCTGTGCTGTCGCCATCAAACCGGTCTGCCAGGAATACAAGGTCTTGCACATCCCGGCCATCAGTAACTCGGAAAGCATCACCAAAGACAACTTCAGCCCATACACCTATCAGGTAGTCCCCAACAGCTACATGCAGGCCAAGGCTGTGGTCCTGGGGGTTGCAGAGCTGGCCAAGAAGAAGGGATGGAAAGAGTACGTGACCATCGCCTCGGATTATGAATGGGGCCGATCGACACAAGAGAATACGGTCGCTCTCTTAAAAGAGTTCGCCCCCGAAGTAAAGCTGAAGAAGGAATTCTGGCCCGCGCTTGGTGAGACACAGTTCACCTCTTACATCACAGCCATTATGGCTCAAAAACCAGACTTCGTGATCGGGTCCATTGCGTCCAAGGACAATGTGGCCTGGATGCAACAAGCCAAGGCCTATGGATTTTTCGACAAGATCCCCTATCCCGGATCCTTGATCAGCGTCTCCGAGTTGATCATAGAAGCCAAAACGCTCACCCGGGGACTGGTCGGTCTTTGCCGGGCACCCTTCTTTGCGCACCTGGATGTTCCCATGATGGCCGACTTCGTGAAGAACTTCAGGGCCAAATATGACCGGTATCCCAGTGACTGGGCGGTCATGGAATATGATGCCGTCTACATTCTGAAGCAAGGCATTGAGAAGGCCGGCAGCATTGACACTGAAAAGGTCCGAGAGGCCTTGAAAGGCGCTAAGGTCAACACGTGCAGGGGCCAACTCTTCTTTCGGACTATAGACAATCAGTTGAGCTGCTCATCCTACATCGGTGTCGTGGCGGATGACCCCAAGTACCCCTTCCCGATCTACCACGATTTGGTGGAAGTCAAGGGGCCTGATTCCTGGCGCCCTGAGTCTGAGATTCTTGCCGATCGGGCGAAAGAGAAGAAATAAGCGAGAATAACTTATGGATATTTCGCTGCTCTTTGCGCAATTCATGAGCGGGCTGGCCCGGGGAATGATGTTTTTCCTGATTGCTTCGGGCCTCTCGCTCATCTTCGGAGTCATGAACATCCTCAATTTTGCACACGCCACCCTCTGGTTGGCCGGCGCGTACTTCTGCTACACCTTCTGGGATCTGATGCAGGACTACGGCTTCGGGCTATGGGTGAGTATCGCGCTCGCCTCATTGGTCATGGCCGCTGTCGGCTGGGTCATAGAGGTGGTGCTGCTGCGTCGTGTCTATGAACGGAAGCTCCCCGAACAGCTGCTCCTCACCTATGGCCTGATTCTTGTCCTCGGCGACCTGATTAAGCTAACCTTTGGGGTGGAGGACAAAGTCATTGTCCGACCCCCTTTGGTGGCAGGCCCGATCTTCTTGTTCGACACACCGTTCGATTCTTACTTTGTCTTCGTCCTCCTGGTCGGGGTGGGCGTGGCCGCAGGCCTGTGGTGGTTCTTGAAAAAGACCAAATACGGACACATCGTGAGGGCTGCCGTATTCAGCCGGGAAATGGTCAGCGCCCTGGGAATCCGAATTCCGAGGATATACACAGGCGTTTTTGTGCTAGGGGTCTTCATCGCCGGTCTGGCCGGGGCTGTTCAGGCACCCGTCGGTTCTATCACGCTAGGGATGGACATGGCCGTGGTTGTTCAGGCCTTTTGCGTGGTCGTGATAGGGGGGTTCGGCAGTCTCCTGGGTACCTTCGTGGGCGCGATGATCGTCGGGGAAGTCTATTCCTTCTCCATCCTTTTCTGGCCCGAGGGCGCCCTTGTTTTGATATTTGTCGTCACCGCTTTCATACTCATTGTCCGCCCATGGGGTCTGTTCGGAACACCCATGCGGACATGATCGTTCACACAGATAGGATAGGTGCTCATGAAGCGATATTGGTGGCTTGGACTGATCTTTGTCATCGGACTGATTTTGCCCCGTGTTGTGGGTGAATTTTGGGTTCACGTGGCCATTGAGATCCTGATCCTGGGTCTGTTTGCCGTGAGTTTCAACATGATTTTCGGTTACATGGGCCAGCTCAGCTTCGGACATGCCGCTTATTATGGGGTGGGGGCTTATGCCACGGGTCTCCTTATGGTGAAGGCGTCCCTTCCGCTGCCCGTCGGTCTGATCGCGTCCATGGCAGCGGCAGGAATCTGCGCCCTGATCATTGGTTATTTCTGCGTGCGCCTGACCGGGATCTATTTTGCCATCCTGACCCTGGCGTTCGGGCAGATGCTCTACTACATCATCTTTCAGTGGTATTCATTCACCGGCGGAGATAACGGCCTCCAGGGGATCGTCCCTCCGGATATCCTCTTCGGCGCCACGGCCTATTACTATTTTACGCTGTGCGTGGTGACCGCCGCACTGATCGTCATGTGGTATATCAGCCGATCTCCCTTCGGGTACACGATGCGGAGTATCAGGGAAAATGCCGATCGAACCCGGTTCATCGGCATCAATGTTCGCAGATACATGCTGATCAACTTTGTTGTGGCGGCCATGTTCGCCGGGCTGGCCGGCGGTCTCTGGGGACCGTTCAATCGAAGCGTCGCCCCGGATCTCTGCAACTGGCATCAATCCGGAATCCCCGTCTTCATGGCAGTGATCGGCGGCCCTATGGGATTCTTGGGCCCCATGATCGGCTCGGTGATCTATACGTTCCTCATGGCCTTTGTTACCGGTTTTACCCAATACTGGCCCCTGATCATAGGAAGCATCATCATCTTCGTCGTACTGTTCATGCCTGGGGGGGTCCTTGGATTGGCTGAGGTAAGGACGAAATGGTTTGGATCCCGTCGCTTCGCGGAGGACTTGAAGGAGTCGACCGAAACGGA
>JAHECH010000329.1 GCA_024641835.1 Deltaproteobacteria bacterium | reverse complement strand
TCAGGCCCAAGCGCTGCCAGATGAACCAAGCTCGTATTGCCGCCAGGCTGATCAGTCCCTATGGGTATTACCCTCACCTCTACCATAGTCCTTGGGTCGAGTTGGAGAAGGGATGAACCCGCGCAGGGTGGTTCATCCCCTTCTCCGAATCCATACCCTTTGCCGGGAGCGAGAAAAATGGCAAGAAGAAAAACGGTCCACCAGAGTTTTATCAACAATGCTGCTCCATTTCAGTTCTTTATCGACCGGCAAGCATCGGTCCTGGTTATTTCTGAGGCTTTTCCTCTATTTTCTCTTTCAGTTTCTTAACGACATCTTGATAAGAGGAGTTGGTTAGCATATCGTAGAACTGCGTGCGATAATTCTGCACAAAGGAAACACCCTCTATCACGAGGTCGTAGACCCACCACCTGCCATCCTTTTTTCTCATCTTGTAGATGACGGGGACCTCCGTGTTCTTGGCAGTCACGACTCTCACGTCGACATCGGCATAGTCACCATCGATTTTCTCTCCGAGGTAATTGACCTTTTCCCCCGAGTAGCCCTCCACTTTGTCAATGTAAGTCCTCTCGATAAGCTCCCCGAAGAGCTCGACGAATTCCTTTTTCTCTCGATCGGTTCGCTGAGCCCAATATCTTCCGAGAGACCGGCGCGACATTTCATCCCAGTCGCATATCTCATCCACTGCTTTTCGAATCAGGGCTCTTCTCTCTGCCTCCTTTGCCGGATCCTTAAGGCTGGGATCGCTGACAATGGAAATGATCTTGTCCGTCGTTTCTTTGATCTCTTCCATGGGCCTGCCTGCCCACGCATGAAGAGACATACTGAATGATAAGATCGCGGAGAACATGACGATAAACATAGACTTGTGCTTCATCCCATCCTCCTGAGAACCACTTGCCGATGTGCTACTAGACTTTGCCGAATACGTATTTTGAAATCAACTGCTCAATATCCACGGGAGGCAGGGTTTCGCGAATCCTTCCTCCGGGAGGGATGATCTTGTCCGATGCGCCCGGCGTAATCTCGATGAATTTCTCGCCGATGAGACCCTTGGTTTTAACGGCCGCGATGGCATCCTCCTGAATCTTCACGCCCTCTTGAAGACTCATGACGATGCGGGCCTGATAGTCGTCGAGGCTAATGCTCCTGATCCGTCCCACTTGGACACCGGCGATCGTGACGGATGAGCCGTTTTTCAGACCTCCGCTGTTGGAGAAAAGGGCATAGACCTCATAGCCTCTTGTGCCCAGGATTTCACTCCTTGCGATTTTCACAGATAGGTAACCCAGGCAGATGATTCCTGCGATCATGAACAACCCGACAAAAAGCTCTGTATCGAACTTTTTCATCTTTCTCCTCTATTTCTATTTCGTTCCGGGCGTAGAACCCATAGAATAGCTGCCTCACATCGTGTGAGGTTTCCTCGTGGCCGTGCGAACAACAGCTTCAGGTCCGCCGTCTATGTCACGCAACCATTCCATGCTGCCTGCAATGAAGGTTTTTACAGCGGGTTCCTCGCACTGCATGATCTCTTTTGGAGTGCCCTGGAAAAGAATCACCCCATCTTGCAGCATGGCCACCTTGTCCACGATCTCGAATATCCTGGGCACTTCATGAGTGACGATGATGCCGGTGAAACGCAAACGTTGATGGCAGGAGTCAATGAGGCTCAATATGGTCTGGCCTGTTACAGGATCGAGGCCTGTGGTCGGCTCGTCGATGAGCATGATCTCAGGCTCTTCGACCAGGGCACGGGCGATGGATGCCCTTCTCACCATGCCGCCGCTGATCTGGGATGGATATTTGTTCTCCGAACCGATCAGGCCAACCTGCTCCAGTTCGTAAAGCACCTTTTCCCTGATTTCCTTCTCCCTGAGCTTGGTCTTCTCTTTCAGGGGAAAGGCGACATTGTCAAAGATGTTCATGGAATCGAACAGGGCTCCGCTCTGAAAAAGAAACCCGAGGCGGTTTCGCAACTTTCGCAGCTCTTTTCCCCTGAGAAGATTCATGTCGTGGCCATCCAGGACGACCCTTCCACGATTCGGCTTCATCAAGCCGGCCACGTGTTTCAACAGGACGCTCTTGCCATACCCGCTCCTGCCGATGAGGGCAAGGATTTCCCCTTTCCCGATCTCCAGGGAAATACCTTTGAGCACTGCTACGCCGTCGAAAGACTTGTGAAGCTGTTCAATCCTGATCATGTCTAAAAAAAACTAGAGGTCAGAAAATAATCCCAAACCAGAATCAGCACGGACGTGATGACGACAGCCTGCGTAGTTGCCCTGCTGACACCCTCAGCGCCAAATCCCGTGTAGTATCCCGTGTAATACCCGTTAAAGCAGCTGACCCATGCGATGATAATCCCGAAATTGAGGGATTTGAAGATCCCTTCATTCACATCCGACATGTTCACATAGTTGAGCATTTCGCCAAAATAAACCCCTGAACTCATTCCGAGCAGCTTCACTCCAACCAGGTACCCGCCAAAAATCCCAATCACATCAAAGATGGCTGTGAGAAGAGGCACGGAAATGACAGCGGCAATAAACGTGGGCACCACCAGATACCGGTACGGGTTCAGCCCCATCAGTTCCAAGGCATCGATCTGCTCGCTGATACGCATGATGCCGATTTCTGCGGTCACAGAAGAGCCAGCCCTTCCTGTGACCATGAGTGCGGAGATGACAGGACCCATTTCCTTGATGAGGGCAAGGCCCACCATAGGCCCAAGAAAGGCCTCAGAACCGAATCGGCTCAGGCTGCTGTAACCCTGATAGCCCAAAACCATGCCGGTGAAAGCCCCTGTGAGAAAAATCACCGAGATGGATTGGAATCCGATGAATTCAATCTGCCTGAGGACAAGTGGGAACTTGAGGGGAGGGGTAACGCTGAAAGAGAAGGCTTTCACAAGAAAGATACCCATGTTCCCTGTTCTTAGGATCCCTCTGAGTCCAAATGCTCCTAGTCGTCTCACCAGGTCCATTCTAATTCTTGACTTCCCTCCGAGAGCTGTTCAACGCTACCTTCCCCGCCTCGCGGGGAGGGTTTTGTACATGACTAAAATAGACCTTTAACCATTTTTAGGCGAATTTGACAACCCCGAAATGGCCTCCCTGAAAACATCCGGACATTGGCCCTGCTGAATCCCTGTTCCTACCTCACACACGCTTCCACCATGGAGAGGCTCATATTTTTCGTATCCAGGGATGCCCGCACTCCTATAGGCAGCGTCACATTTTCTTTTCCATGGCCCACCCTGAGCCCCATGACCACAGGCACCTCCAGGTCAGATGTTCGCTCTTGGAGAACCTGGGTTAAGGAGGATCTGTCTCCACATTCCATAAACTCCCCGAAGGCAATTCCCGCGCACCTTCTCAAAAAGCCGCTCACTTTGAGATGGGTCAGCATGCGATCAATACGGTAAAGAGGCTCTCCTTTTTCTTCGATAAATAAGATCTTCCCTTTGGGGGACGGCATAAAGGAGGTCCCAAGAAGATGACAAAGGAGATTAAGGTTTCCGCCGAGCAGCACCCCTGTAACTT
Source organism: Deltaproteobacteria bacterium (assembly GCA_024641835.1). Taxonomy (GTDB): domain Bacteria; phylum Desulfobacterota; class DSM-4660; order Desulfatiglandales; family HGW-15; genus JAHECH01. The sequence goes on along the minus strand of JAHECH010000329.1, from coordinate 2,054 downwards.
TGCCCGGGCGAATGATCTTACCATCGGGAAGAGGGAAGCTCAGTTTCTCCCCGGAGCTGACCAGGTGTAAAAGGGATTCCAGGTTTTTGTGCTGGTTTTTGCGAAGGTCCCGAAGCACAGGGCCGTGAAAAGTGATCAGCCCGGTCCTTTTATGAAGAGCGATCAGGAGAGTGGTGATGTCACTGTACCCCACGAGGATTTTCGGGTTTTCGCGGATGATCTCATAATCGATGTTCTCCAGGAGCCTCAGCGTGCCGTATCCTCCGCGAGCACAGAGAATGGCTCTCACCCTGTCGTTCCGGAACATGTCGTGGAGGTCGGCTAAACGAACCGGATCGTCTCCGGAAAGGTAGCCTTTCTTCCCCAGGGCATGGGGAGACAGAAAAACCTTGAAACCAAGGGACCTCAGAAGGTCTGCTCCGGGCTGGATTTCAGGCTCTGCGACGGGGCCGGCAGGTGCAATGATGCCAATTCCATCCCCCTGTTCGAGTCGGGGCGGTGTGATTTTCACAGATTCCTCTTGAATATGATAATCAATCCCTCAAGGGTCAGGAACTCATCCACTGCATCGATGGTTTCTGTCTCCTTACAAATGAGACGTGCAAGGCCGCCTGTGCCGATGACTTTCATCTCTTGCCCCATCTCTCCCTTGATCCTTTTCACGATCCCGTCCACCAAGCCCGCGTAACCGTACACAATGCCGACATTCATGCTGCTGACCGTGTCCTTGGCTATGACGTTCTTGGGCTTGGCAAAGATCTCCACTCGCGGCAGCTTAGAAGCCTTCTGGAAAAGGGCCTCACAGGAAATGAGCACGCCCGGAGCGATGGCACCCCCAAGGTAGGCACCCTCTTTCGAAATGACATCAAAGGTGGTCGCTGTCCCGAAATCCACGACGGTCAGTGCCGTGCGGTACCTTTCGTAGGCAGCGACAGAATTGACGATTCTGTCAGCCCCTACCTCCTTGGGATTGTCATACAGAATGGGCATGCCCACATGGATACCCGGGCCCACGATCAGGGGATCCACATGAAAGTACCGGCGACTGAAATCCTCCATGGTGTTGAGCAAGGGAGGGACCACACAGGAGATGATGATGTTCTTGATGTCGCCCATCCGGATTTTGGAAGCACTGAAGAGGTTACCGATGAGAATACCGAACTCATCTGCGGTCATATCCCTCTCTGTCCGGACTCTCCAATGATTTAGGACGCGGTCCCGGTCACTGATCCCCAAAACAATGTTGGTGTTGCCGATGTCGATGCAGAACAGCATTTCCCTTTCCCTCTCAGTTCATGGTCCGAAAGATCCCTGCCCAACAACGATTTTACCGTTTGGCAGGAGCATGAGGGTTCCTCAAGGGCCGCGAAGCCCGATCCTCAAGCCACGTCAGGGGCGCTCGGGCTTGCCACCTTGCCTCTAATTATCGCATCGATGACTCTAACCGTTTCCACAGCCCTTTTCACATCATGAACCCTGACCATGTGCGCGCCGTTCATTACTGCCGCTGCCACTGCCGCCATCGTCCCTGTATCCCTCTCATGGGCCGGTCTGTCGAGGATATGGCCTATGAACGCTTTTCTCGAGCTCCCCAGTAGAACGGGCCTGCCGAGGCAACGGAACCGGCTCAATTCGCGGATGATCTCAAGGTTGTGATCAAAGGTTTTGCCAAAGCCGATGCCGGGGTCCACAATGACCATCTCTCTGCGGATGCCACCCTGCACAGCGCGATCCACGGCAGCCTCCAAGAAATCGATGATCTCCTGGATCAGATTCCTGTACACGGGCTTATCCTGCATGTTATCGGGTGTTCCTTTCATATGCATGAGGATCACAGGAATGTTCGCCTCCGCCACCAGAGCCGTCATGCCGGGATCGAATCTGAGGGCACTGATGTCATTGACCATGGAGGCACCCGCCCGCAATGCTTCTCTGGCCACCTCCGCCTTCAGCGTATCGACACTTATGGGAATGCTGAGCTCTTTTCTGAGCCCCTCGACTACAGGGGTGATGCGATCCAGTTCTTCGTCCTTGGTTATCCTTTCAGAATAAGG
>JAHECH010000005.1 GCA_024641835.1 Deltaproteobacteria bacterium | reverse complement strand
TTCTTTGGAATAGCCATACCTGACCCTTAACTAGTCCTCAGGGAAAATCTTGTCTTTATCAGAGAGCTTGTAGCCGAGCGCCAGAATGATCTTTCTCCTTGTTTCCATCCGACAGCTCTTCCCCTTCTCAATTCTGTCAATCGTCAGGGGCGATACCCCCGCCTTTCTCGCAAGCTCCGCCTTGCTCATGAGGAGCTCCTCTCTGATCTCTCTTACGATATTCTGTCGCACTCTTTCCTCCGGAAGATCTGTGGGTTGCTGCAATTATCCGCTAAAGGCTGATGAAATATCATATATATATGGTGCTATTTGTCAAGAAATTTTTGATAAATTAACTAAATTTGATATAATTTGAATATATATCGCGTATAATAAACTTAAACAACACTACCTGTTGTGTACCTTCCTCCCCAAATCTCTCCTTTGTGGCTGTCCGTCGTTCTTTCAGAGATCTCGTTCTATTATTTGGCCCTCACTGAGGAACGATCAGAAATCTTTTCAATACACCTAGTTATCAAAGGAAGATTCGTCGCCCGCCACTTCTGGAGGTTACGGAATGACGTTGTCAGCGAGGTCTCATTTCTTTCTGCTTATAGGACGGAAAGTTGGGAGATTGCTCTCTGATATGAGGCGCTCGCCAGTCGATCTGAGCAAGAGTCAAAAATTCCTTTGCATTTCTCTCATCGAGAGATTACATTCCGCCTAATTTGTCCGAAGGAAGCCGAAAAAGACCATATGACCAGTCGTTCGAGATTCTGAGGTGGCTCCCTACGGGGAAATTGGCTGTGGTATATTCCAGTTCCTTGAGAGAATTCAGAGACTTTAGAATCCAGGGCAGGAGGACTCGTTGGAGGTGAAAAAGAATGATAGAGGGAAAGTGACTCTGAAAAAAAAGAGTACCTTCAGAGAATACGCAGAGGCGGCAGCCATAGCCGTTTTACTCGCCCTTTTTATAAGGACCTTTGTTGTTCAGGCATTCAAAATCCCCTCGGGGTCAATGGAACCAACCCTTCTGGTGGGAGACCATATTCTTGTCAACAAATTCATCTATGGGATCAGGATGCCCTTCACCGGAAAAACCATGATACCCGTCGGCGAGCCCCATAGGGAGGACGTTATCGTTTTTCTTTATCCTGAAGACAAAAGCAAGGACTTTATTAAGCGCGTCATCGGCCTTCCCGGAGATACCCTGGACATTCGAGACCACGAGATACTGATCAACGGAAAGCACTTCGCTGACAAACACGCCTTTTACTCCCAATCGAAAGAAAACAGCGGCAACTTTAGTAATCCCATCAGGTTTGGACCTCTCGTAACCGTGCCTCGTGCTCATTACTTCGTCATGGGGGATAATCGCGACCAGAGCTACGACAGCAGGTGGTGGGGATTTGTCGGCGAAGATGCCATCAAGGGAAAGGCATTTATCATCTACTGGTCATGGCCCCACTGGAATAGATTTCTGAAGCTTATCCATTAATCTCTCCTCTTCAAACCAGCAGGTTGCTGAAAAAAACTCTGCTCAGAGGCTAAAGCAACCGGTAGGGGCGTTCATCCTTCATCTTGGATTCTGATTCGTTTGAATTCGGGCAGGCGACAACCTCTTAGCCTAGATACCTCTTCCTGGCAGGTCAGGTCATAACTGATGGGGGTTATGGTAATCTTGTTCTCCCTCAGGGCCTCTGCATCTGCATCAGGAATCCCTTCTTCTGCTGGCGTTTCTCCAGAGAGCCAGTAGTAGACGTTTCCTCTGGGATCAATCCGGCGTTCGAAGCTCTCTTGAAACCTGGCCAGACCCTGTCTGGTGATGGAGATGCCTCTGATCATGTCCACGGGCACCGCAGGGATGTTCACGTTGAGGGCTGTTCTTTCCTTCAAACCATGAACTATCATGAACCGGATGATTTCGCGACTGAACCGTGCCGCAAAGCGAAAATCAGGATTCCGTCGAGTGTTCAGGGAAATAGCTGCGGATTTGATGCCCAAGAATGCCCCTTCTGTCGCAGCCGAAACCGTGCCGGAGTAAAGGACATTGACCCCCACATTGGCTCCCAGATTGATCCCTGAGAGAATCACATCAGGGGTCTGGCTCAGGAGTTCTTGCACTGAAATCTTCACGCAGTCAGCCGGGGTACCTTTCACAGCATAGCCGAAAAAAGCTCCGTTCTTGTAGACGGTCTCAACCCTCAGCGGAGAGGTGAGGGTGATGGCATGCCCCACAGCGCTCATCTCTGAATCAGGCGCCACCACGTCCACATCGTGGTCTTTCTTTAATTCTTGATAAAGCGCCCATAGACCACGCGCATGAATTCCATCATCATTGGTGAGCAATATCCTCATTGTCCCGTTCCTGTTTGAGCGTTCATATATCATGAAATCGCTCGGAGATGAAGATGAATGTTGATGGAAAGAAGGGGATGCTTCCTTACTTTTCTTGTAGATCACTTTTCATTGCGTAAGTACGCTCTTTGCTATATAAAGGCTGGGTTAGCTTACTTCAAACTTTTTCCAAGGCTTGAGGCTTGTTGGACAGAGGCTATACCATGACTCAACCAGGGAGCCCAAACTTGAAAAAACAAAGCCGAGAAGCTCTTTATCGCAGAGAGCTGGCCACCATCCTCCGTTTTGGCGCCCTCGTAAGCTCCTCCCTGACCATTGAGACAGTGCTCGACAATGCCATGAAATGGGCAGAGGAATTCATGGATGCGGAAGCGAGCTCCATTTATGAACTGGACGAGGCGAACAACCTTCTCTTCATCCGTCTCGCCAGGGGACCAAAAAAGGAACCGGTAAAAGGGATTACTCTCAAACTGGGGGAGGGAGTCTCAGGCTATGTGGTGCAGACAGGCAAGGCCATGGTTGTTCACGATGTCACTAAAGAGAAAAGGTTCAGTGACAAATTCGACAGGATAACAGGCTTCAAGACGAGATCCATGATTTGCGTCCCCCTCATCGTGAGGAACCAGCCGATAGGAGCGATCCAGGTGATTAACAAAAGATCAGGCAAAGACTTTAACCGCGCTGATCTTGAGCTTTTGATGAGCATGGCGCAGTTGATAGCCATCGCCATGGAAAACGCCAACCTTTATCAGCGAATGGCAGAGGAAATCCACTCCACCACACAGGAACTGAAGGTCACCCAAGAAAAGCTGATTCGCACAGAGCGGCTTGCAGCAATGGGTCATCTCGCCCAGGGCCTTGCCCATGAGATCAGAAATCCTGTAATGACTATAGGAGGCTTTGCCCAGAGAATAAGGAACGAGCTGTCGGAAGGCAAGCTCTTAAAATATGTGGAGATCATCATGGATGAGACTGCCCGCCTAGAAAATCTGGTGAAGCAGATCCATGAATTTCTTGATGTCCAGTCCGCGTCGTTGCGTGAAGAAGGAGTTGCTTCTTTCATCGATGAGGCTTTGAGAAAAATCGAACCTCGAGCTGATGCACAGGGTGTAAGAATCATAAGAGACGTGCATGTGGAAGGCCTTGCCATCCTCATGGATTCTGCGCAGGTCCTCACAGCCCTCTATAATCTTCTTGAAAATGCCGTGGAATCTATGCCAAATGGAGGAATCCTCACCTTCACAGCGCAAACGGAGGGGAGCCGCCTCCTGATCACGGTAAAGGACACGGGGTGCGGTATCCCCAAGGAGAGGCTGGACTCCATTTATGACCCTTTCGTCACTTCCAAAACCAGAGGGGCGGGTCTTGGCCTGACCATGGTCCATCAGATCATCATAAATCACAAGGGCGAGATAAAAATCACGAGTGAAGCAAACAAAGGGACCACTGCCAGGATTCGGCTCCCGCTACAACGAGGATAGGATCGTGTCTTGGAAATACCTTGATTTAGTCTTCTGGAAATTATTAAAGGAACTTCTGGTACGCGATACCCGTTTCCCAAGGAGATGAAATGAAGAAGAAAGATAAAGGACGCCTCTGGTTATGGATTTCAATGGTGCTCATCGCGATCCTTGCGGTCCTGACAGGGTACTTCTGGGGGCTCGAACAGAGTCGTGAGGAAAGCGAGAGAACGGCCATTGAAAGGACAAAAAAGGAGGGCCCCGCCCAACCTCGGCAAAAAACACAAGAGTCAAAAGAAGGCCCTCTTTTTTCCGGTGAAATAACGCAGGCCAAACCCTTCGACTCCAAGGAATACTGTCCCCGGATCGAAGCTGATGTGCAGGATTTCTTTAAATATCTCAATAGACAGAGCTACGTTCACCACCTGGAGGAAGGTTCGGACACTTATGGTGAATTCAAGCGACTCCTGAAAAAACTCTCTTCCACCCTTCCTATCCCCGGGGGGGAGGGAGTAGACCCAACGGTGATGGAAAAAAACATTTATCATTTGTTCCGGACCTTAAGCAGAAGCGACATCAGGCTCATCAAGGAAGTCATCTCGAACGAAGCAGACACGTTGGAGCTGAATCTGGAAATGTTTTACAGGTATCTTACACTTGAGAACCAGTGCCCGGATCCGGAGGGCATCAGACCCTCGTTCGATGTGCTGTACCACTATGCAGGATTCTTCCTTGATACAATCGGGGGGCGAGCTTACCTTTCGCGAAGGCCCATGGGGCTCCGGATTCTCCTGACCTATTATTCTCTGCTGATCATCCATGAAGCAGACAAGAGAGGGAAAAATACGTATGGTATAGATATCTTTCCTTACGTCGGGCCTCTCATAGCAGAAATTAACCTTTATCCAGATTTCAAGCTGAAAAAAGAATACCTTCAGAAGCTGAACCAAATGGAGAGCTATTATTTGAAAAAGCGATGACCCCTTACTCCGGTGTGCTGAAGGTCGGCTATGCCCATCCAATCCTTCGGTCTTTCCCATCAAGGCCTACTCAGGGAACATAATGAGGATCGTTTCCTGTGCGATGACAGGGAAGGCGTTTTCCTTGTTTGATGGTATGGGCGGTCTTTCCAGGGGAGATGTGGCAAGCCGCATCGTCATCGAAACCATAGAAGCCTTCGTGAAAAGGTCCCGTTCGGAAGAGATAGCTTGGCCCAGCATCCCCGAGGGCCGCTACTCTCTGGAGGAAAAACGTTTTGTTGCTGCCATATCTCTGGCAAACTGGAAGATCTACGGAGAAGTTCTCAAAGACCCGTCAGCCCTCCCTATTGGCTCCACCCTTACTGGCCTTCTTCTGGACGGAAGCAACGTCATCGTCTCCAATGTGGGTGACAGCAGGATATACCGGATCAACCACGACGGGATTCAACAACTTACCCATGATCACTCATTTGTGATGGAAGAAGTGAGACGCGGGAATCTGACTCTCCACCAGGCAAGGATTCACAGGCACAAGCACGTGATTTACAGAGCCCTCGGCGTTTCCCGGGAAGTGGCTATCGATATCTCTACAATCCCCTATGGATTCGATGATCTTTTCCTTCTCTGCTCTGACGGCCTGTCGGACATGCTCCCTGACGAGGAGATCCTCTCCGTCATCCGCTCAAAGGAGGAAAAGCCCCTGAAGGACATAGCTGAAGGTCTTATCGATGCTGCGAATCGACAGGGAGGAAGAGACAATATCACTGTGGTCATAGTAAGATCGACACCCTGACGCAGAGAGCCACTCAGCCCTTCCCGTTCCGGGTTCCGTTCCCTACTATCCCTGTAGCGGAGATCCCTTTCCCTATTTTTCTGTCATCTTGCTGCCCTCAGGCAACAATCTTGTTGATAGGCTTTTCATAATCTTGTATTTATTGAATCTTCGGCAATATGCGCCTCGACCGGAGAACCTATGAGTAAAAGAGGAAGCGGTATTCTTCTCCATCTCACCTCCTTACCCTCCCCCTTTGGCATCGGGGACCTGGGACCATGGGCATACCAATTTGTCAATTTCCTGGCTGATGCAAAACAGAAGTACTGGCAATGCCTTCCCTTGAACCCCACCGAGATCGAGTACTTCAATTCACCTTACCACAGCACCTCGGCATTTGCTTCTAATCCCCTGCTGATAAGCCCGGATCTCATGCTTCAAGAAGGCCTCCTGAACCCACAAGATATGGAGCCTGTGCCAGCCTTCAGCGATGCTCGGGTCGATTTCGGATCCGTGGTTGAATTCAAGGCGCGCCTCTTTGCCAAGGCCTACGATCATTTCAGAAAAAATCCGCCCTCCGATGAATTCATGCGTTTCTGCCAAGAACAGGCTTCCTGGCTTGATGACTTCGCGCTTTTCATGGCCCTCAAGTCTCGGTATGGGGGAAAGGCTTGGAGCGATTGGCCTCCTGATGTGAGGGACCGGCATGTGGAAGCCCTCCAGTCGGCCAAAAGAGACCTCCAAGACAGATTCGAAAATGAAAGATTTCTCCAGTATCTCTTCTTCAGGCAGTGGATGGCGCTGAAAGGGTTCTGCAACAAAAGGGGAATCAGCATCATTGGGGATATGCCCATCTATGTAGTCCACGACAGTGTGGACGTGTGGGTGCATCCCAGCCTATTCCACCTGGATCATGGGAAAAAGCCTTCTGCTGTGGCCGGCGTTCCCCCTGATTACTTCAGCGAAACAGGGCAACTCTGGGGTAATCCTGTTTACCGATGGGATGTTCTGAAGGAAACCCGCTATGAATGGTGGGTTGACAGGGTTCGTCACAACGTGAACCTCTTTGACCTTGTCAGGCTTGATCACTTCAGGGGGTTCATGGCCTACTGGGAGATCCCTGCTACGGAAAAGACTGCGATCCATGGAAATTGGGTGAGAGCGCCGGGCAAGGATTTCTTTCAGTCCCTCTCCGAGCGATTCCCCTCCTTGCCAATCATTGCTGAGGATCTGGGTACGATTACCCCAGAGGTCTGGGAGGTGATGGATCGTTTCGGCTTTCCGGGCATGAAAGTGCTCCTCTTCGCTTTCGGCGAAGACCTTCCCACCAACCCTTATGCCCCGCATAACCATGTAAAAAATTGTGTCGTCTACACCGGAACACACGACAACAATACAACGATAGGCTGGTATCAGAAGGAAACAAGTCAGGAAGATCGAAGCCGGATGTCGCGGTATCTGGGAAGGGAAGTAACCGCTGAAAACGTCCACTCTGAAATGGTTCGCCTAGCCATGATGTCGGTGGCGGACACGGCCATTATCCCGATGCAGGACCTTCTCGGACTTGGTGAGGAAGCCCGTATGAACCTGCCGGCTAAAAAGTCGGGCAACTGGGTTTGGCGGCTCTTGCCCCAGCAGTTGACCGTCGCCATCAAGAACCGGCTCCTTGAAATGACCGAGATCTACGGAAGAGGAGTGTGAATATCGGTCTGCACGGTTCCGAAGGACGAAGTCTTGGCGAACTTTTCACCTGATTTAAAGCTTTCTCCAGGTTTTGGATTTCCTCATCAGGCCTTGAGAGGTGTAAAATAGACTCCGGCGAAATGCCTTCTGAAGAGGGCCGCCCTTCGAAGAGCGCTATATCGGTTACACAAGGCAAAAGAAGTGCACTTTCTTAACATCATTGCTGACCTGCGATTTCAGGATGCCCTGGACATCCTTTTCCTGACCTTGGTTGCCTATCACCTTTACCGATGGTTCTGGGGAACCAAGGCTTTCCAGGCACTGGTGGGACTGCTGGCACTAGGGCTTGTCTTCACCCTCGCTCGGACTTGGGGGCTCTTCCTGACCACCTGGGTTTTTCAGATCCTCTGGCAGGTACTTGTGCTCCTCCTCATCATTCTCTTCCAATCCGAGATTCGCCAGGCCCTTGAAAAGGTCAACCCTCTTCAAGCCCTCGGGTTGCGCAAGCGGGGCAATCACGGCAAATGGATTGAGCCTTTTTCCGAAGCCGCTTTCTCAATGGCTGAAAAGAGAATCGGAGCTCTCCTCATTATCCAAAGAGTGGACAAGGTAGAGGAGTGGATTACCTTGGGGCAGCAAGTTGAAGGAAAGCCAAGCCCCGAACTCCTCTTGAGCATTTTTCAGAAGGGTTCCCCTCTTCACGACGGTGCGGTCCTCATAAAGGATGGCCGCATCGCTTTTGTCGCTTGCTATCTTCCCCTCAGCTCCGATGAGGCCCTCCCACGAGAATGGGGAACGAGGCACCGGGCAGCGATGGGACTGAGTGAGCGTTGCGACGCGCTCGTGGTGGCAGTCTCCGAGGAAAGAGGGGAGGTCACCTTCTTCCATCAGAAAGAAGCCGCCAAGGTGAGGACGCCCGATGAGCTTTCACGCCCTCTTGCGGAGAATCTGGCGCCTCTTAGACCGGCAAAGAAGACCTGGCAGGAGCGGCTTCATTCCTTATTCCTTTTCCAGTGGAAGGCGAAAGGTGTGACGCTTCTTCTTGTGATGATCTTCTGGCTTTTGTTTGCCGGCCAGCAGAATTTCGAAACCACTCTCACTCTGCCTGTGGAGCTAAAGAATATCCCTGAACGGATGGAAGTCGTGGAACCCCAGAATTTGAAGGTCCGAATCAGGGTGAGTGGTCTCCGGAAGGATGTCAGCACTCTGAGCGATAAGAATGTTCAGGTTGATCTTGATCTCAGTGGCGCCGTGACAGGAAAAAAGACGCTTCTGATCACAAGAGAGCAGGTTCATCTGCCTAATGAGCGAATACAGATTCTGAACATCGATCCCGCTCAAGCGACCTTCAACTTTCGCCAAACGCCCGCGACATGAAATTATCCTTGCCCTGGAGGAAGAACCGACCATGACCACACCCATCAAAACGCTGGATGTAAAGCCCCTGATACCGGAGGCCATTCAAGCCATTGGCGAACTCTCTCGAAATCTCTGGTTCGTTTGGAATTCTGATGCCGAGAACCTTTTCCGAAGCATGAATCCGGATCTCTGGGAGGAAACCAGGGAGAACCCGGTAGAATTCCTGGGGCGCTTGAAACAGAGCGATCTGAAGAGCCTCGCCACGGATGAGGGATTCTGTGCTCACCTTGCGAGGGTCAGGCAGGACTTCGCCCGGTACATGTCCGAAAGGCCTGACCCAAGGGTCTTCGGGGCCAGGGGAGAACCTTTCCTCGTAGCCTATTTTACAGCGGAGTGCGGGGTGGCTGACTGCCTGCCCATCTACTCAGGCGGTCTCGGTATCCTCTCAGGAGATCATCTGAAATCCACAAGCGACCTCAGACTTCCTGTGATCGGCGTATCTCTCGCCTACCAGAAAGGCTATTTCAGGCAATACCTCATCCAGGATGGATGGCAAATGGAGAGTTACACGGCGAACCAGTTCAGCACCATGCCGATGCAGCTCGTGAGGGATGCCCAGGGAGCTCCCGTGATGATTACTGTCGACCTCAAGGGCGAAGCGGTCAAGGTCCAGGCATGGAAAGTCAATATCGGCCGAACCAGCCTTTACCTTCTGGATACAAACCTGAAAGAGAACTCTGATGGGGCAAGGAATATCACCTCCCAGCTCTATGGGGGAGACCGGGAAATGAGAATCCGCCAGGAGATCATCCTCGGAATTGGCGGCGTCAGGATGCTCAAAGCCATGGGGCTACAGCCCGCTGTCTACCATATGAACGAAGGGCATTCCGCTTTCACGGCTTTTGAGAGGATTAGAGAACTCAGAGAGGATCGTGGCCTGAGTTTCAACGAAGCGGTTGACCTTGTGCGGGTCACCAATGTTTTCACCACGCACACTCCTGTTCCGGCAGGCATCGACACCTTTCACCCTGATCTGATGCGAGCCTACTTTGAGAACCTTGCAAAGGCCATGGGAATATCTATTCACGTGCTTCTCGGTTTCGGAAGGCAAGACCCGAGGAATAAGGATGAAGAGTTATCCATGGCCGTTCTTGCCCTGAGATTGTCCAACTGGAACAACGGCGTGAGCCGTCTTCACGCCAAGGTCAGTCGACGGATGTGGCAGAAGATATGGCCGAGAACCCCGGAGACCGACTTACCCATCGTGTATATCACCAATGGCGTTCACATCCCTTCTTATGTTTCCAAAGGAATGGCAGAAAACTTTGACCGGTATCTCAGCCCCCGATGGATTGAGGATCCGGACAATGTGAAGATCTGGGAGAGAGTGGGCCGAATTCCCGACAGCGAATTATGGAGGACCCATGAAAAGGGAAGAGAGAGACTGGTGGCGTTCACACGGATTCGGCTAAAGCAGCAGTTGGCAAAACGGGGCGCTTCAAACAGGGAGCTCGTCCTTGCGGACGAGGTTTTGAACACCGGAACCTTGACCATCGGGTTTGCTCGGAGATTTGCGCCGTACAAAAGGGCCCACCTTATCCTTAAGGATATCGCTCGGCTGGAAAGGATTCTGACCAATGAGAGGAGGCCAGCGCAGATTGTTTTCGCCGGAAAGGCACATCCCCAGGATCAGCAGGGTAAAGAGTTGATCAAACAGTTGATCCAGACCACCAACAGGGAAAGCTTGAGAAGGCACATGGTTTTTCTGGAAGATTATGACCTGGATATTGCCCGCGCCATGGTCCAGGGAGTGGATCTCTGGCTCAATACGCCCCGACGCCCTAATGAAGCCTGTGGAACAAGCGGAATGAAGGCCGTAGCCAACGGTGCCCTTCACTTCAGCGTCCTCGACGGTTGGTGGGATGAAGGGTATGACCGGGAAATCGGATGGGCCATCGGAAATGGCGAGGAATATGAAGATTATGCCTTTCAAGATGACCTGGAAAGCAGAGCTCTCTATGATATTCTCGAAAAGGACATTGTCCCCATCTTTTATGACAGGGGGCCAGACGGCATCCCGAGGCGCTGGGTCTCCATGATGAAAGCCTCCATGCACAAGCTCTGCCCGATGTTCAACACCCACCGGATGGTTTTGGAATACTGGGATAGGTTCTACCTGCCTGCTGCAGAGCGGGGAGCTCAGCTCATGGAAAACCAGTGGGAGGGCCTCAAGAAGCTTGCCAAATGGCGAGAAAAAGTGATGTACAACTGGGCAAACGTTGCCATCAAGAGTATCCGTATGCCGGAGATTTCTGATCTGGTGGTGGGTCAGCTTTACACGGTCGAGGCAGATATTTTTCTCGGTGAATTGGCTCCAGACGATGTGATGGTTGAGGCCTATGCCGGAAGAGTGGATCCCTCTGATCGCTTCCTGGATCGGTTTACGCAAGTCATGAATCCTATTGAGCTGGCAGGGGACCGCACTTACAAGTATCGGTGCGCAATCATGTTTGAAGATGCGGGACACTTTGGACTCAATATCCGAGTCATGCCGAATCATCCCAATCCTGAAAGCCGCCACGCAATGGGCCTCGCAATCTGGGGCCAGAAGTGAGAAAGAGTGCGGAACGATGAAATACCCTCTCATCAAAACTTCCCTTCCAGGCCCTGAAGGCAAGAAGCTCATTCAAATCGATCAAACCTATGTCTCGCCCTCATACACCAGGGTGTACCCTCTGGTGGTAAAGGAAGCAAAAGGAGTTTGGGTTCACGATGTGGACGGCAACGTCTTCTTGGACTTCACCGCTGGCATTGCCGTCTGCGCCACAGGGCACTGCCATCCCGAGGTTGTTCAAGCCATTAGGGACCAAGCTGAGAGGCTACTGCATATGTCTGGGACCGACTTCTACTACGAGCCCCAGATCGTTCTTGCAAAAAAACTGGCATCTCTCGCCCCCGGCGAAGGCGTCAAAAGGACGTACTTTGGGAATTCCGGGGCAGAAGCTGTGGAAGCCGCTTTCAAGCTCGCCCGGTATCATACCAGGAGAGAACTGAACATCGCATTCTTCGGGGCCTTCCATGGACGCACCATGGGAGCCCTCTCTCTCACAGCGAGTAAAACCATCCAGAAAAAACACTACTATCCCGTTGTGCCAGGAATCACCCACATTCCGTATGCATACTGCTACCGTTGCCCTTATAACCTCTGCTATCCCCAGTGTGGTTTGGAGTGCGTTCGCTGGGTGGAGGAAACCCTGTTTCGCACGACCATGCCCCCCGATGAGGTGGCTGCTATCTTCGTGGAACCCATCCAGGGTGAGGGAGGCTATATCGTGCCGCCTCCGGAGTTTCACAGAGAACTCTACAAAATTGCAAAGAAGTACAATATCCTCTACGTGGCTGATGAGGTTCAGTCAGGAATGGGCCGAACGGGCAAAATGTTCGCTATGGAGCATTACGGCGTGGCACCGGATATTTTGGCCGTTGCCAAAGGGATTGCATCTGGGATGCCCCTTGGAGCCACCATCGCGAGCGCACAAATCATGGACTGGGAAGCAGGTTCTCATGCATCCACTTTCGGTGGTAATCCTGTCTCATGCCAGGCTGCTCTCACGACGATCCGACTTCTCGAGGAGGGAGTCATGGCCAATGCAGCGGCACAGGGCGATCGAATGATCAACCGTCTCAAGGAGCTTCAGAAAGTGTACGAGTGTATGGGGGATGTGAGGGGAAAAGGCCTGATGATCGGCGTGGAGTTTGTGAAGGACCGGGAGACAAAGGAAAGAGCAGGGGATTGGCGTAACCTCATCGTAAGAAGGGCATTCGAAAGAGGGCTATTGCTTCTGGGTTGTGGGGATAATACCATTCGCTTTTGCCCCGCCCTCACGGTGACGGAAGAGGAAGTGGATGTATGCTTGTCCATATTCGAAAAATGCGTCAGGGAAATTGCTCGATAGGGGGGCTGACCATGCCGTCAAGAACTCGGTTGACAACAAAAAAGCGAAGGGAACTGGAATCGATCTTTCACAAGCACAATTTCGAAGACTACAAATGGATCAATCCGTCGAAGATCGTAGTTTCCCAGTGGGTGCGAATGAAATGTACGTTTGGATGCAGGGAGTATGGAAAAACAGCCTCCTGCCCTCCCAATGTCCCGTCAGTGGCGGAGTGTGAAAGGTTTTTTCATGAGTACAAAGACGCAGCCATCTTTCACTTCGCGAAAAAAATGGAAAAACCTGAAGACCGTTTCAACTGGACGCGGAAAATCAATATGAAACTTGTGAACTTGGAGCGAGAGGTCTTTCTTTCCGGTTACGAGAGGGCATTCCTGTTGTTCATGGATAGTTGCTGCATTTGCGGGGAGTGCAGTGGCGATAGAGCAACCTGCAAGGAACCGAGGTTGTCCCGGCCTGCACCCGAGGCCATGGCAGTTGACGTGTTCAGCACTGTAAAGCAGGTAGGTTATCCCATTGAGGTCCTCTCAGACTATTCCCAGGCCATGAACCGTTACGCCTTCCTGATGGTGGCATGACCATGACCGATTTTGAAACCGTCGATAAAAACTTCCTTTTCAAACGAGCGGCCTTGAAGTGGGCCCCCTGGCCAGAGGACGTAATTTCCCTCTCTGTCGCGGATCTCGATTTTGCTGCACCTCGCGAGATCAAGGAAGGCATCATCAGAGCTGTCAATGAAGACAGGACGCCTTATGGCTCTTATGGAGGGGATGCCGACGTCTTGGAAGCAGTCTGTGATAAGCTCCAACGGATCAATAAAATCCCCGCTACCCCGGATCATGTCCACATGATTCCAGGCACCATGTTCGCCATCTTTCTTGTTTGTTACTATTTTCTGAAACCTGGTGACGAAGCCATCATTTGCCCGGGACCTGTTTACCCGCCTTTTATTCATAACGTGCTCAATGCTCAGGCAGTCCCGATCTTCAACCCATTGGACTTCCAAAACGGCCTGAAGCTTGATCTCGATGATCTTAGAAGCCGCATCACGCCCAGGACAAGACTGCTTATGGTCTCCAACCCCCATAATCCGACAGGGAGAGTTTTCAGCCTCAGGGAACTCGAAGGCATCGCCGAGATCGCCCAGAAGCATGATCTTCTTATCTTTGCAGATGAACTGTATGAGGACATGATCTTTGAAGGAGAGCATACCAGCATGGCATCCCTTAGTGGGGACTTGTTTCAGAGCACCATCACCGTTTTCGGCTTCAGCAAAGCTTTTGGAATCCCTGGATACCGCATAGCTTATCTCGTAACTGGCGGGAACTTCATGAAGGACCTTAAAAAACGCATCCATGATGTTATCGTTCATGCCGACACCCTTGCCCAGGCAGCAGCTAGGGCAGCTCTGACCAGCGGGAGCCCCTGGCTCAAGAATCTGATGAACCACCTGAAGAAAATGCGCGATTACACGGTTGAGCGGCTCTCCCAGATTCCCGGCATTCGGTGCCCCGTGCCTGAGGCAACGCCCTTTCTTTTCCCCAACATCGCATCCTTCGGCATGACAAGCAAGGAGATGACCGAATACCTTAAAGAGAAGGCGAAGGTCATTGTCATGGATGGGGCTGAGTTCGGGCCGCCAGGAGAAGGCTTCATTCGAATCAATTTCGCCACAGCCCATTCCATTCTCAAAGAGGCCATGGACCGCACTGAAAAGGCCCTCAGGGAGATTTAAAACTCTAAACAAGTTTTCTCTTGCTGCTTGACCACTTATAAATGTACGAAAATTGCTATTTTCAGTAGCCTGCAAGGAGGTGCACCATGAATCCTAGAGTTCAGATCGTGGAAGGGGACATTACCAAACAACAGGTCGATGCCATTGTCAACGCAGCGAATACTTCTCTCCTTGGCGGTGGGGGCGTGGATGGAGCGATCCACAGGGCGGCCGGGCCCGAGCTTCTGGAGGAGACAAGAAAAATCGGGGGATGTCCAACAGGTGAGGCAAGGGTCAGCAAAGGCTACCGCCTGCCAGCCAAGTATGTAATCCACACCGTAGGGCCTGTCTGGGCTGGGGGTCACAAAAACGAGGACAACCTCCTTGCTAATTGCTACAGGAATTCATTCAAGGCGGCAAAGGACTTGAAAATAAAGTCCGTCGCTTTCCCCTCTATCAGCACCGGTGCCTACGGCTTCCCGCTGGGGAGGGCGACCGAGATCGCCCTGAGAGAGACGAAGAAGTTCCTCGAAACGGACAAGACCTTAACCAAGGTCGTTTTTGTCTGTTTTGGAGAAAAGGCTCTTAACATATACAAGGACATAGCCAAGAAAGTCTTTGGTGAATGACAGTCAAAATCCCTCGTTTTCTCGGCATTTCCTTATACCGTCTCGCTTCTTTTATTTCCCTGCTTTCCACCCCCTGTACGCTCTGAGGGGGATGATCAACGCAAAAAAAGGAATCATATACATCGCAGCCACAGTCGGTTCAATAGGAGTGAAGAACACCGAGCTGAATACAATGACGAGGACATTATTCATGATGCCCAGGCTGATCACCGCTGCCAACTGGTCTTCCACCGTCCTTCCCCAGGATATGAAGAGCCCTGCCATAAGGTAGAGAGCCCCTAAAATGAATGAAGCCAGGAGAGCTGCCACGATTGTCATGGGCTTTTGGTAAAAGAAATCCGAGTACTTTGAAAAAATCCCCATGTTTGTCATGGCAAATAGTACCAGGGCGATGTTGTACTGCTTTCTCATGAGCACTCCCGCTAGCCCCTGGGAGACCTTCCGCGCCACTTCAGCTGAAACGACCGGAATGAAAATGACGATGGAGAGCAGCCGCATCATACTAAAAAGAGAAATATGCATGGTTTGTCCGAAAAGAAGGCCTACCAGAAGGGGAAGGGTAAAGGGAACCAGCAGAGACGTTACGACCACGATGACAAGCACAAGAGGGCTGTTGCCTCCAAGAAGGTTGGAAATGAATGGGGCTACAACCCCGGTGGAAATGCCGGTCAAAAGCAGAGCGGACAAGCTGTACGCGGGCCAAATCAGGCGAAAGAGGAGGGCGATACACGTTGGCAAGAAAAGCATTCTGAAAATGACGAAAAGAAAAATACTCCATGAGAAATGCCTGATGGTTTGCCAGATGTGCTTGATCCTGATAGGTAGAAAGCTAAGGAAAAGCAGAGACATCATCGAGTACAAGGGCACTGGCTGAAAGACGGAGCTGGCCCGAGGGAAGAGGACGCCAGCGAGCAGAGAAGAATAGATCACAATGAGGAGAATCAAGTCCTTAAGACGAAGCATCGGCTAACTTACCCTAGAACGTGACCTTCATCGCCATATGACTCAAACGTGATTTAACGTTGGTTTTCATCCTTCAAAAAGACGTTGTGGTACTCCTCCTCAGTCAAATACTTCTTCAATAAGCTCCCGAGAATATCGAACAATGTTGTCATTTCCTGATCAGACATCCTTTCCCGAATGAGAGCCATGTGGCTGTCGTCGGAAAATTTCTGAAGATACCACGTGAGCGTCGCCTCGTCGGTTTGGCGATTCAAGCCAAGACCGACGAGGCCGTCATATTCTTCAACAAACTGGTGACTATGCTTGGGCATATGGGCGTTTCCTCCATCCAGCGTAATTAGCACAATCCGAGGAAAACTCCAATCCTATTGAGCCTCAGAACCAGGCAGCCGGCAGCCTTTTGCCTTGCCAAGCCCCTGGGGACCCAGCTATTCTCTGGTAGAGAAAGCCTTGTGGGGGGACATGAAGCTCAGCAAGAGAGATTTTGATCGGGTCGTCAAAAGGGCCCTCCTGCGAATCCCTGCGGATATCCGACAACACCTTGGCAATATCCTGATTACGGTACAGAAACGACCTTCACCGGAATTGCTGGAAGATATGAGTCTGCCACCGGATGGACCGCTTTTGGGAGTCTTCCAAGGTGTTCCCCTGACAGAACGCACCGTTACGTCACCTCCTCTTTTTCCCGGCACGATCATTCTTTTCCAGGAACCTCTTGAAGAAATCTGTGAGACCATTGATGAACTGGAAGAAGAGATCGAGGTTACCGTGGTGCATGAAGTCGCCCACTTCCTCGGCATGAGCGAGGAAAAATTATCAGAACTTGGGTACGAATAAGCACCAAATTCAGCGAAGGATTCCTTCCACTGGCGCAGGGTCGAGCCGGTGACAGCAGCGCCGTCCACAAGAAAAAGGCGATTCTTGACAAGGGATTCCCTTCGCTCTATACTCGCTTCAAGTTAGTTAGTTATTCCACACTATTTATTTCCCAACAGATGTTCCTTCGTACATAGTCACTCCTTACATGAAAGGAGGTGATGCGGGCAACAAGACCTCCTACCGTAATCCTCTTCACAGGAAAAAGGGGCTCACTTATGGTTTAACCTTTTTAAAAGGAGGAAAAATCATGGAAGACAAAAGGATGGAGGAAACCAAAGGAGGCTTCGATTTTCTGAAGGAATGGGGTGAAGGCCTCACCCGCTGGACAGAGCGTTGGGTTCCTGATGCGCTCGTCATTGTCATCATCTTGAGTCTTATTACCTATGTCCTCGCCTTGATCTGGGGATTCAAACCCGAAGTCGGAATCGGTACCCGAGCTTTTGAATCCATCAAAGCTTGGGGAAACGGATTCTGGGTTCTGCTCGAGTTTGCCATGCAAATGTGCCTGATCATGATGACCGGCTACATCTTGGCCTGTACTCCTGTGGTGCGGAAATTGATGGACGGAATTTCCCGCTGGCCGAATACGGAAAAACCATGGCAAGCGGTCGTTGTCATGGCGCTTTTCTCTATGGTCATGGCCTGGTTGAACTGGGGGCTGAGTTTGATCGGGAGCGCCATGCTTGCTCTTTTTATCGTCAGGAGAAATCCGAAGGTCGATTATCGACTGCTTGTGGCTGCCGCCTATCTTGGGTTGGGCTGCACATGGCATGCCGGGTTATCAGGATCGGCGCCCTTACTCGTCGCGACCCCTGACAATTTTCTGATCAAAGCAAAGCTCGTGGATTCTGTGATCCCTGTATCCAAGACCATCTTCAGTGGTTTCAACATAATCCTTACACTGCTTATCCTTGCCGTGGTAACGATCCTCATGGCGTTGATGCATCCCAAGCCTGGGAAAACTTTTGTCGTGTCTCCTGAATTGATGGATAAGCTCAAACTGTATCAGGCTCCTCCAAAGCCCGCAAGATGGGAAAGCCCTTCGGACTGGATGAACTGGTGGCCGGGGTTCAACATCATCGTCGCCGCCGGGATCCTTATCTGGGTCGTCTGGCACTTCGCCACCAAGGGCCCTCAGTTGACCCTGAATGTGGTCAATTTTGCTATGCTTGGCTTAGGGATTCTGTTTCACTGGCGGCCATGGTCCTTCCTAAAAGCTGCTGAAGATTCAGGAAAGGCTGTTTGGGGCATTGTGATCCAGTTCCCCTTTTATGCAGGAATCTTCGGTCTCTTCAGGTTCACGCTGCTCTCCGTAGCATTCACAAAAGGCTTTGTAGCGATCTCCACAGCCCACACCTTCCCCCTCTTTATCTACTGGTACGGAGGTCTCCTCAACTACCTTATCCCGTCTGGGGGCGGAGAGTGGGCTGTCGTAGCGCCCTATATCGTGCCAGCGGCTAAACAGTTGGGAGTGGGTATGGGCACGACGGTGGTGACCTATGCCTGGGCTGACATGATGACGGACATGATCCAGCCTTTCTGGGCGATTGCGATGCTCGCTGTGGCGAAGCTCAATTTCAGGGATATCATGGGCTTTTTGCTCATGGTGTTTTTTGTTTACTTCATTGTCACGTCCTTGGCATTCTTGTTTTTCATTCCCAACTGGTAAGAAATCAGGCGCGTTCTTTCTTTTTCCCTATAAATTCCCCCTCGCCCCCTTTACTGAACGGGAGCGGGGGGCGCTATTTTTGTTTTACCCCTATTCCCCGACCTGCCCTCACGCTGATCAGTTCAGCCACGATGCTTACGGCAATCTCCTCCGGTGTCTCTGCACCGATTTCGAGGCCAATGGGCGCATAGACCCGATCGATATCCTTTTGCGTGAAGCCCTCTTCTTTCAGTTTGTCATAGACCATAGCGATCTTGCGCCGGCTGCCGATCATACCGATATACCTGGCGTTCGTTTTCAGGCACTGGCTCAGGACAGCCTTATCGTGAATGTGTCCCCTTGTGACAATCACAAGATAGGAAGCCTCATTGACAGGCAATCTTTGCAGCACCCCTTCAAAGGGGTAGTGATGCACTTCGGCTGCTTCGGGGAATTTGTTCGGGTCAGCAAACTCCAGTCTATCATCGATCACAGCGACTCTAAAACCAACCCGGTTCGCCTGCGGCACAATCTGCGAAGAGACATGCCCACCGCCAAATACGTACAACATCGGCTCGGATACGATTGGTTCAGCAAACACCTCCCATACTTGCCCGCAACTATCCTGATAGGAAATCAGAGCGGATTGTCTTTTCCCGAGGAGATCCGCCATATCATTTTTGACTTTGTTTTCCAATCCCTCAAGCCCGGAAATCGCGCCAATGCGCTCACCGTCCGCTTCTAGGAATAGCTTGGGGATCTCGCCCTCTTTCCATCGTGCAATATCAACCAGGGTCACCAGGATTCCCGAACCGCCCCGCTTCTGAATCTCCACTGCCCTGTTGAACAACTGCCTTTGCTCCATTCTTTCAGGAAACAGAGGTTCAAGGAATACCTGCGTCTGTCCGCCACAGAGCATATCAGTCTTCGCCACGTCTGTTCCCCTCAGGTTAAAGCTCAGTCGGGCAGGATTGCGTGTGGCAAAAACTGCTTTCGCCCCTTCGAGGACCTGAGCTTCAAGGCGCCCTCCCCCTATGGTCCCCTCATAGGAGCCATCTTCCATGATGATGAATTTGGTGCCGACGCCCCTCGGGCCTGAGCCGGTCAAAGCTATGATTGTGGCCAGGACGGAAAAGCAGCCCTTGTCCAATAACTCAACGGCTTTCGGATACATGTCTTCCATGTTACTTCCCTCTGATAAAATAGCTGCCCTTGTTCAACGAACCAATCACGACTCGCACAACCTGTCTCATTTCGTCGGATAGAATGAGGTCAGCGAGCATCATGGCTTTCTGCTTCTCCGGCAGCAGGTCAAGCTTGTTAAGAAACACGACTCTTTTTGCTGAAGCGGGTGATCCTTTGAAAAGGCCCGCTGGATGCAGGAACAGTCTCGACAGAGCATGTACAGACAGCTCTTCTCCCTGGCGAAGCCCAGTGATATTTGCAACCAGATCATCCCTGAAAACGATTTCAGGCTCCAACTTCCGCCCTATCGCTTCAAGTCCCAGAACAGCCACGACCTCTGTCACGGATTCAGGAATAACCGGTTCATGGGGAGCAGGGGCTTTTACGGGACGGCCTGCGGAACCGTCTGCCTCCACCAGCAGGTAGTCTACTTCCAGCTGCTGGAACAACCTGTCTGCAAGCGACGGGACGATTCCATCCACTTTTCCAGATTCGATGAGACTTCTGCCCAGAAAGACATGCCCATCCCTTGCCAACCCTGCTTTGAGCTTTTCCACCCAGGAAGAATTCGCCTCCGCAAAGATCACATCGGGGGCCTGCAAAGCCTGTTCACGCCATACCTTCGTGGTGGTGGAGGTGACAATATGCTTTCCATTTCGTTGCAGTTCCGAAGCCAAGGCAAACATGAGTCTCGTCTTGCCGCCCCCTCCCACCAGAGCAATGTGTTCGCGGGCATCCATGGCGAAGGCTTCCACCAAGCTATTCGTTCTTCTTTTCAACCAGTCTCCCGCTCTGCCTGCTGTACGGTGCTAGCTATCCGTTGTTTGGCGTGCGTTACCCATCCAACAACCCGCGACAAACCACCAACTACGAACAACCGACACCTGATCACTCGCTACTTACTTTTTTCTCAGCACCCTCTTGTCGCCCACCCTTACCGTCAGCTGCGAGCTGTCAAAAAACTCCAGGAGAGGAATCGTGTATTTCCGCGATGCATTGGTCATGTCTTTGAATTGAGGTGTATCGATTTCACCTTTCCCCTTGAGATAAGCGACCAGCCTCTCTTTCAAACCCTCTATGACATCTTTGTGGAAGTAAAGATCTTCTTTTACCTTGACGAGCACCCCGCCCTTAACCATCAGATCAAGGACATCTCTGCCGGTGTTCCCAGCAAACTTGTCCTCAAGTTCTCTAAAATAGGGCGGCTGAAGGCCACTCTTGAGATAGATCTCTTCTACCTCGTGCCGGATTTTCTCCTGGTCTTGTGCCAGGGTCACCTTGTGCTCCTTGAGTCTCAGATTCTCCTTTTCCTGCACTAGGATTCCCTCCTGGCTCAACTGGTTCATAAGATAGTTGAAGAGCTTCGGATTCTTCGCCCCGGCCGTCCTGGAACGAAGTTCCTCTTTCGGAACACCCCCTTTCAAGGGGAAGTCCTTGTGATATTGGGCAAGGCTCGTGACGATTTCTCCCCTTGCTTTTCCCAGGTATTCCGCGTGGATGAAAATACCTTTCTCTCTATCGTACTGGATGATCCTCTTCTGCGACTGTAACGCTCTCAAGATCTCCTCCAGCTTTTTCCTGCTCGCATTGGTCAGAAATGGAAGCTCTGACTGCTCTACCCCCTGGAAGTGCGCTCCGGAAATAAACTGCTCCGTGATCTCGCTCATGGTTCCGCTGCTCAGAACTTCCAGCTCTGTCAACGCCGCTTCGTTAAACCTTTTCTTCCTCTGTGGAATGGCATGCAGGATCTCCCCTCCTCCCACGGTTTGTACCGGAGAGTAACTCCTGAGCACATAACGATCATGAGCAAGCACAGCAGTTGGTTGATCAAGTCTCACCTGGGCAAAACAAGTTTGTCCAGGCTCCAGTTCGTCTCTGTCCATGAGGATCACCGTCGATATGATCTCCGAGGTGCCTGTGTGAAACCGGACTTTTGCCCTGTTTTTGAGCTTGCGGGGTGCGCTCTTTAGAAGATCAAGGGTCACATCCACGACATGGGTCGCTCTTAAAGAATCCTTTCCGGCAAGCACATCCCCTCTCTGAATCTGCTCTTTTTCCACCCCCTGAAGATTGATTGCTGTCCTGAGGCCTGCACTCACTTCATTGACTTCACGGCCGTGGACCTGGATGCCTCTGATCCGTGTTGAAATTCCTCGGGGATAGATGG
>JAHECH010000328.1 GCA_024641835.1 Deltaproteobacteria bacterium | reverse complement strand
TTTCCGTGATCTCAGCGGCCTCTGCTATGGGCATCCTGATCCCTCCTTGTATAAACATGATCATAATGGGCGAGTTGATGTCTGTATCGGTGGCAGCATTGTTTTTTGCGGGCTTCCTGCCGGCCGCGGTGTTGGCCCTTGGGATCTTGATTCTGATCTTTTTTCAAGCACGGAAGTATAATTTCCCTTCCGAGAAGCGCGCCACGCTTCGAGAGATGCTATCGGCAATCAAAGGGGCTATGATTCCTCTCGGTCTAATGGTCATCATATTTGGAGGAATATTGGGCGGTATATTCACTCCTACCGAAGCCGGTGCGGTTGCGGTGCTTTATGCTCTTATGACCGGAACGGTCATCTACCGGACGATTACCCTCAGAAAACTGTGGGATGCCTTGGTAGAGACCGGCGTAACGACGGGAATCATCATGTTTTTGATGGCAACAGCTGCACTCCTGTCTTTCATGCTTTCGGTTGAACAAATGCCACAGCTTGTTTTAGACGCAACGCGCGCTACAAGTGACGCCCCTTGGTTCTTCTTGGTTGTCAGCTGTCTTGTTTTCATTTTCATCGGGTCCGTTCTGGAAGGCGTACCGGCGTTAATGATCTTTGTACCTATTTTTCTGCCCGTAGTGGAAGGATTTGGGATAGATCTTCTGCATTATGGGATTGTGGTCATCAGCGCCGTAGGTATCGGTCTATTTGTGCCTCCTGCCGGTGTAGGGTTGGTGGTAGCATGTACGGTGGGAAACATCAGCATGGATAGTGTTATAGGGAGATTGATTCCGTTTATATTGGTGCTGTTTGCGGGACTCGCGCTGATTACTTTCCTTCCAGATATTGCGACGATTGTGCCGCGATTGCTGAAGTTATAAGGCTAAGGGCTATTCCGAGGCCGTCCAGAAACGTTTGCGCACTGAGGTCACCTACAGCAGGACAATTCATGAAAGTACCCATCAGCACACTTTCGCGAATTCTCGATTCATTAATGTTATGCCCTTGTGGAGCAAGACGCGAGAGATGGCACTTATTTATCGATGAACGTTTTCTTTATCTCGCCTCCCTCTATAGATCCAACAAACACATTATCACTGCTACCCGACCTGCCTTGGAATGGCTTTCGAGAGAAGCAAAAGAAGACACGGACTTCAGCATACTTAACGGACCCATGCGGTCGTCGTTGATCGCGTATTTTTGAGCCACAGCCCTTAAAATCATTTTCGCTATTACTGAAATAGTACCTCTTTATTGCGGTGCGACCAGAAAAGTTTTGCTTGCTTACCACGAATCCAATTTCATTGCGCACTATTTAGAAGAAACCAATTTTATAAAGTCTGCTCCAGATGCTATTTGTAAAAAGCACGCCTTGCGAAAAGAACTCGAATCTATACGCCAGAATGGATATGCTGTATGGGTGATCCGCACGAAAGGAGCAAGAGGTGAAATAAAACCTATCACACACAGTCTGAGAATGCAAATACCATATCGTTTGGGTACCGAAGAAGGGGCGTGAAATAGTATACGGGAAACTGCGCAAGGAGTTAGGGACAATTCTACGCCGGTTGTGCGAGTAGAAAGGAGTAGAGGGTGTGGAAGAGACATTATGCGCGGACCATATCCACATGTGTCTTGCGATTCCTCCGAAGTATTCGGTATCCACCATTGTGGGGTATGTCAAAGGCAAGAGTGATATGATATTGTTTGAGAAGTGTAGCCGTCTGAAGAAGAACTTTAGAGGACGTAGGTTTGGGGCCCGTGAGTATTACGTCAGTACCGTGGGCTTGGATGAGGGAAAGATCAGGGCGTATATCAGAAATCAGGAAACCAGCGAGTCGATTGAGGACGAACACGATAGTGATCTGAGTGAGTTATGGCACGAGAAAGGAGGACAAAATGTCATCAACAAATAATGCGTCTAACAATGTAAAATTCAATAAGTTGTTTGAGGCTGGCTTGATCGGAGGACTGGAGTTGAGGAATCGAATCGTAATGCCGGCAATGGGAACCAATTTTGGTAGCCATGATGGGTCTGTAACACAACGTATGATAGACTATTATGAGGAACGAGCCAAGGGCGGTGTTGGATTGATCATAGTAGAAGTAACTGGTGTTGAATACCCTAGAGGCAGGTCGATACCAGCTAACTTAAGCATCCATGACGATTCGCTGATCCCTGCCCACAGTTTACTGGTGGAAGCGATTCACGCTCAAGGAGCCAAAATAGCAGTACAGCTTTTCCATGCAGGAGTCAGGTCCAATCCCCTTCTGACGGGGCAACAAGCGGTGGGGCCAAGTGCTATCCCTTGCAAAATTCTTGGTGCAATTCCACGAGAATTAACAATTGAAGAGATTCATGATTTGATCAAGAAATTCGGTGAGGCAGCTGTAAGGGCCAAGAAAATTGGCTATGATGCAATCGAGTTACATGGAGCACATGGTCACCTATTAGCCCAATTCATGAGTTCCTATTTTAATTGGCGCAGGGACTGGTATGGGGGAAGTTTAGAGAACCGGTTGCGTTTCCCAAAAGAGATAGTCAGGGAGATAAGAGGGAAATTGGGGGACGATTACCCCATTATCTTTCGATTAAGTGGAGATGAGTTTGTCAGTGGTGGACGAGGCTTGGAGGAATCCGTGGATGTGGCCTTGATGATGGAAGAGGTTGGAGTTTCGGCGATACACCTGACAGCAGGCATAAGAGAAACTTACCAGACGGCTATCGAACCGATGCCTTACGAACAGGGATGGAAGATTTACATGGCTGAGACGATTAAAAAAGCAGTGCATGTGCCTGTCATAGGTGTTGGTGTGATTCGAGAGCCTCAGTTTGCAGAGGATATTCTGAGAGGGGCAAAAGCGGATTTCGTTTCTATAGGGAGGGGCCTTATTGCTGATCCCCAATGGCCGCTCAAAGCAGTTACTGGTCGAGAGAATGAGATTCGACGATGCATATCCTGCAATACTTGCTTTCTAAGAGTGGAACAGTCGCTCCCTGTGCGCTGCGCAATTAACCCGAGAGTCGGATCCGAAGGACAAATCTTTAAGATTAGGCCTGCTATGTCTAGCAAAAGGATAATAGTCGTTGGTGGAGGCCCGGCAGGCATGGTGGCTGCCCTTGCCACCGAGAAAATGGGGCACAGGGTTAGTCTTTACGAAAAAAGGCCTGAATTGGGAGGACAACTCAGGCTGGCCAGTCGGCCACCTGGCAAAGATAAGATAAAATGGTTTCTTGAATATCTTATGAGAAAAATTGAAAAGCGGAATATCGAAGTGATTTTGGGGAACGAAGCCACTCCAGAGACGATCCTAGGGGCTTCTCCTGACGTGGTCGTAATTGCTACGGGCGCGATTCCTTTGATTCCGGATATACCCGGTATATCCACTGAATCAGCTTATACGGCGTGGGAAATTCTTGAAAATGCAAGAAAGATAGAGGGCAAGGTGGTCTTGATCATTGGAGGTGGTAGCGTAGGTTGTGAAACAGCTCTATATCTGGCTCCAAAAAACAAAAAAGTCATCGTCGCAGAGATGCTAGATCAGATCAGCCCAGATTCCGATTCACTCACCCGAGCGGATCTCGCTTCAAGAATTAAGGACTTCGAAGTCGAGCTCTTGTTGGGCACTAAAGTGAAGCGCATTGAATCCCATGGCGTCATCGTAACGAATCGAGCTGGGAAGGAAAAACTAATCCAGGCGGACCGCGTTGTTCTAGCAGCTGGGGTTTCTCCCCTGGATCACCTGAAGAGTAAGATTCAGGGTAAAGTTCGCGAAACATATTGCATTGGAGACAGTTATAAACCCAGAAAGATTATTGACGCTGTGCGCGAGGGATTTAACATTGCACTAAGGATACAATCTTAGCCATGAAGGCTAGATGCATTGAAAAAATTGAGAACGTGACACGTCATCCGGCCACCGCTTCTCACGACCGGGCAACTGCAATGACTATTGGAGTAAGGATGTTTACTCATTAATAAGCCGCAAAAAACTCCAAACTCCTGTCTGGAATTACAGCAGCTATCCAGACGAGAGAGCGTCTGATAAGATGAGGGCATGAAATTCAGAAAGAGTGCCCACGCGATATATAAAACTGGATGTCATCTCGTCTGGATCCCTCGATATCGGCGGAAGGTGTTTGTTAAGGGTGTGAAGGAATTTGCGGTGAAGCTACTCTCTCACATCTCAGAGCTTGATCCCGATATCGAGGTTGTAAAGCTCAATCTTCGCCGTGATTATGGTGCCTTAGTAATACAAACGCAATAAATAATTTGACAAATAAACCGTGATATCGTATTCTATCTTCATGAGAAATCCATCGTTGATGTTAACGCATCCCGAAGCGAATCGAGAGCGGTTATTGTCCAAGATTCGGGAAGTCCCGGGAGCCGCGACGGGAATAAAGATTGCGGCTCTACTGCTGCTGGAGGAGGGGCAGCGTCCGGGATGGATTGCCGATGTCCTGGGCATAACCCGGCAGAGTTTGAATCTATGGATTCATCGGGTAAATAATCGAGGACTGGGAGCGCTGGAAAGTCTGAAGCGACCAGGCCGTCCTGCTCGGCTGAGCCCAAAGGTACACCAGGAATTGGAAAACCATCTAGAGAGAGCCCCGTCAGAGTTCGGGTGGAATCGGGCGAGGTGGGATGGCCCCACGCTGGTGATTCACATGAAGCGGTATTTCGGAATAACGCTGAAGGTCCGGCAGGCGCAACTGTGGATGCACCAATTGGGGTACCGGCTAAAGCGAGCAGGGTATTCGTATCTTCAGTCGCGGGGTGAAGAGGCGAAGAGATTTCGCCGCGCCCTAAAAAAAACTGCGATCTCTTAGACCTAAGGAGACCGTAGTCTTTGAGGATGAAACCGGCTTTACTCTGCATCCCCGCCTTGGGTTTGGTTGGGCGAAGATCGGAAAGCGATTGCGTATTCCGACCACCAGTCAACATCGCCAGCGGCTGAATCTGTTTGGATGGGTGGCTCCGCTGCTGGGGCGACGAGGGATGCTCAGGTCTCCTCAGGGCAACCGGGAAGGATTCATTGAATCTCTGAAGCACCTTTACCGACGCCTTCGGGGTTACACGATTTATCTCTACGTGGACGGAGCCCGATAGCACAAGGGAGAGGAAGTCGATCTGTTTGTTCGAACCCATAGGCGGCGCCATTTGGAATATCTGCCCCCGTATCAGCCGGGCTTGAATGTTCAAGAGCGGATCTGGCGCGAAGTTCGGTATGAGACAACAACCAACACTTGGTCTCAGACTCTGGACGAAACTTCGATCAGGATTCAAAGGACAACTCGCTCTTGGTCTCCAAATAAGATAAAACGATTATGTAAAATCACTTAATGCGTTTGTATTAGATGCTCTTAGGAATCGTGTAACTTCTTCTGCAATAGTAAGTGAACTCTTCCCGTACGATGCGCGGGGTAACATGTCGGCTCAGAGTTGTTTTGCCGATAGAGAGGAATGTCACTGAATTCGGTTTCATCCCGCGCTCCAGGCAGCGAAGAATTCCAAGTTAAAGAAAGGGAGTGTTTTTCATGTTAAAAAATATTGACAGCAAGACGCGCGAAAAAGCCTTGAAGCTTATTGAAGGAACCTACGACCTACACATTCATCCTAATCCCTCTC
>JAHECH010000327.1 GCA_024641835.1 Deltaproteobacteria bacterium | reverse complement strand
GAGCCGACAGGGGGTCGGGTCACCCCAGGGACCAAATCAGGATGTTGGGTGACACGATAGCACATTCTCGACTCCTGTTCAGTAACAATTCCGGCTCTCCTTTCATTTTCCTTTACGTGAAAAAGCCAGAATGCCCCGCTCGAAAGAGCGGGGATGGATGGACATGGGGCTTCAGGTCGGACAGTCCCCAAGTGAGAATGGCTTTTTCTATAGAAGAAGCCCCGTGCGGAAGCACGGGGTTCTTCACCGTGCGTCTTCAACGATCCGGTAGGAGTGCTCAAAGAGAGCGTTCAGTGAGGCCATGGCACTGCAATATTTTGTGTGCGAGAGCTTTATAGCCTGTTCGACTGACTTAGGTGAGATGCCTCTTCCGTGAAGGACATACTCGATATATATCTTGGTATAGCGTTTGGGGTAATCTTCGGCCAGGTCACCCGAGATGACAACTTCAAAGCCAGTCATTTTTGCACGCTTCTTTTTCATTATGGAAGATGGCCGGTAGCTTAGGCCTCCAGCAAGCGTTTTTTGTTCTTTAACCTGACAAATTTCGTCCTGATCTCCCTGATGGACAAGCAGACGGAGACAGAGGAATAATATAAAACCTAGAGATATAAATATGTTATATTCAATGGAACACTTCTTGCTGGAAAGCTAATCAAGTGCTGTGAAGGATGGGCTAAGTACCATCAGAAACCAAGAATAGCGTGGTTCAATTGAGTGAAGGAGGAGAGAAATGAAGGTCATCTTGAAAGTATTCGAGTATAAGGAAACCCTGGAACAGGAATTCTCATCATTGGAGGAAGCAAACGAGCTCGTAAATCTCATTTCCCAGAATTATCCTAATCTCCGTTTTGAACCCTATATCGAGGTGGATGAAAACATCGTGTTATCCGCAAGTTGATTTCTGCGAGAAGAAGCCCTCCATATTCAGGAAACCCAAGGGCAATGCAAAAGCCCCGAAGCTCCAGGTAAAATGAAGCTGGTCGGGGCTTCTGTTTTCTGGAGCCAATCTTACCACTGATACCAACCTCTCCATCCGAAAGACCTTTGCCAGAGTGGATAATACCGGTAAGATCGCCGACCCGGAGTTCAATCCTGCACACGCCTTATCTCAAACACGGTGGGGTTGGAAGCGTCAGGGCATGCATGGGTTGAAATATTCTTGTCCTCTTTGAGCCATGGAAAGTTGGCGCCGTAACGCATGGCAAAGACCTTTGGCAGAAAACTGTAAAGAGCGCTAAGGCAGATTCTGCCCTGGATAGTCTCGCCATCAAAGATGACGGTGTCGTCAACTTTGTGCCCAAATTGACAGGTCCCTTTCTGACTGATCACTTTGACGATGATCTTGTATCCCTTATCTTCGGAATCGCTCCCTTTTCCTTGTGGCATCGCTCAGCTCCTTTCATATCGGTTGATTTATTCTGTACAGCTCTAAGCGTCTAAAGTAATACATACACCAATTTGCTTTTCCTTGCACCCTGTGCCCTGCACCGTGGTCCCTGGGGAAGCCTCTGATGCCATATTGCGGTCCTGAGCGACCACCTTTCGGCGGGGTGGGGCCGCGACGGGATCCCTCGAGAAATTTATGAGACACGATATTGACAGGGTGTTGCCCAAATTGTCATGTGGGCATTCAGGTCAGGATGATGAGGCATTTCAGAAAAAGCCTCATCACCCTGTTGGCCCAACTCGAATAGGGTTTCTATAAACGGGTTCCCAGAGCAACGGGATTTGGGCAACAGCCCGTTGATATTTGCACGTTTTTGAGCAGCCTGCTGTTGAGACATCAGCAGATTCTGGGATATTGCGCTCCGGTGAGCATATCCAGAATTCGATGACCGCCAATCAGCGTGCGGAGGGTCACTCTCTTCGGGTTCTCCTCTGTTACCCTTCCGATGATTTCTGCATCTTTGCTTAAGGGGTGGAATTTCATGACCTCAAGCACCTTTTCTGCCTCATGAGCCGGACAGATGGCGATGAGCTTCCCTTCGTTGGCGAGGTACAGGGGATCCAACCCCAGAAGCTCGCTGATCCCCCTGACGGCGTCTCTCACAGGAAGTTTTTCTTCTTCAATGGTAATTCCTGCGCAGGACATGGATGCGATCTCATTGAGGGTCGTTGCCAGGCCTCCCCGGGTGGGATCTCGCAAGCATCGGATAGACGGGCAGACCTCGAGCATTTTTTCAACAACACCATTCAGGGGAGCGCAGTCGCTTTTCAAACTTCCCTCAAACCCAAATCCCTCCCTTTGAGATAGAACAGCTATTTCGTGGTCTCCTAGGAAACCGCTCAAAAGCACGCTGTCTCCCGGCTTGGCATTGGTGCCCGAAAGATGGACTCCCGGCTTTATCCACCCGATCCCTGCCGTATTGATAAACAATCGGTCCGCAGCCCCATGCTCCACCACCTTGGTGTCGCCCGTGACAATGCTCACGCCTGCAAGTTCCGCCGCTTCACGGACAGAAGCGACGACCTGTTCAAGAAGCTCGACAGATAAACCCTCTTCGATGATGAGAGCAAGGCTCAGGTAGGAGGGTACGGCTCCCAGCATTGAAAGGTCATTCACGGTTCCGAAAACGGCAAGCTTCCCGATGTCCCCACCGGGAAAGAAGATGGGGTTGACCACGTAGGAATCTGTCGAGAACGCCAGAAACCCCTCTTGGTTGTCTATTCTTGCGCCGTCATCCAGGGGTTGCAAAAATGGGTTTGAGAAGTGGGGGAGAAAGATCTGTTGGATAAGGTCGTGAGAGAGCTTCCCTCCACTCCCATGAGCTAGAAGAACCTTCTCTTGAAACATGCCTTTTCCCCTTTCCAGTGGCGTGAGGCGGGATTTCATGCATACTTAAGATAGGTGGAACAAGTCCCTTCCATTGAGACCATGCAGGGACCGATCGGGTTTTCGGGATGACAAATCTTTCTGAAGAGCCGGCATTCCAAAGGGATCTTGATCCCCTGCAGGATTTCTCCGCAGAGACATTCCGGATGTTCAAAGGATGGTTCGACTTCTACATCCAGATTCCTGGCGTTCAGCCGGTCAAAGGGCGGCCTGAAACGGTAGCCGCTATCTGGAATCCATCCGAGCCCTCTCCAAGAGGCTCCATCCGTTTCGAAAGCCTCCGCGATCTTTCCCAGGGCAACGGGATTTCCCCTTTCATGAACAACCCTTGTGTACTGTATTTCAATGGCGGCCCGTTTTGCTTCAATCTGCTCGATCAACATCAAGATTCCTTGGAGGATATCCAGAGGCTCAAAGCCTGTGATCACTGCAGGCCGGCTGAACTCCTCAGAAATGAACTGAAAGGGGTCGTTGCCGAGGATGGTGCTCACATGCCCTGGAAGGATAAAGCCATCGATCCCAACTTTCTGAGATTGAAGAAGCACACGGATGGTGGGAGGAACCTGTTTCTGGCTGTTGAGGAAATAAAGATTCCGAATGTTTTCTCGGTGTGCCCGCAATAGGGCGACTGCAATGGTGGGGGAAGTGGTCTCAAAACCTATGGCAAAAAACATAACTTTTTTGTGTGGGTTTTCTCGGGCAATCTTCAGAGCCTCGAGGGGAGAATAAATGATTCGAATATCCCCTCCTTCCGCCTTTTCTTTTTGGAAGCTCGACGTGGACCCGGGAACCCGCATCATGTCTCCAAAGGTTGCGATGACGGTGTCTTTCTGGCGGGATAAGGCAATCGCGAAATCGATATCCTCGTTCGGAGTGACACAGACAGGACACCCCGGGCCTGAGAGAAGGCGGATGTGCTTCGGCAGCATTTCTCGAATGCCGTACCGGAAAAAAGATACGGTATGTGTGCCGCAGACCTCCATCAATTGAACAGGCCTTGTGCATGTCTGATGGATCCTCTGGATCAGTCCTTGGGCGATATCCTTGTTCCGGAACTCATCAATAAGCTTCATAGGAGTCTGCCAATTTCTTCAGGAGATCCAGAGCCTGTCTGGCTTCCTCTTCATCCACTCTCTGGATGGCAAAGCCTGCGTGAACGAGGACGTACTCGCCCAGAGCGACATCCGGGCACAGGTCAACGGATATCTCTCTCAACATGCCGCCCACGTCTACTTTTGCCATATTCCCATCGATCTCTACAACCCTTGCCGGGATGCTCAGACACATTGACAACACCTCATATGGGCGATCACCGCTTGGCCCAAGGAGATCCCACCATCATTGGTGGGTACGAGATGGTGGATGAAAACTTCAAACCCTGAAGCCCGTAGTTTCTCGAATGCCATGGAGAGGAGAAGCATGTTCTGGAAAACCCCTCCACCCAGAGCAACCCTGCTGAGCCCTTCATCTGTTCGGATTCGCTTGCAGGTTTCAAGGACGAGATGAGCCACTGTGCTGTGGAATTTTCCGGATATGCGCGGCGCAGACATGCCTTGCATCAAATCGCGTACAATCCCCCTCACGATCTCGGTCGAATCGATCACCAGCGGTTTCTCACTTTGCTGGATTTGGAACGGGTACGCTTCTTCGACACCCTGCTCAGCGATCATCTCCAGCTCAACGGCTGCTTGCCCTTCGTAGTGAACCTTATCTCTTATGGATAAGAGCGAGGAGACAGCATCAAAAAGACGCCCCATGCTCGAAGTCAACGGGGAGTTCAACTTCTTGCCTATCATTTTTTTCAGAATGTCCCACTTTTTCAAATCCATTCTCCTGACAAAGTCAATTCCCAGGGTTTCTGCTCCCTCACCAAAAGCCTCTGCGAGATAGACCATCGCCATGCGCCATGGCTCCTTGATCGCCCACGAACTCCCAGGCATGGGCACTTTCTTGAGGTGGGCGAGCCTTTCGAAATCAGTCAAGCTGGATTTCAGGAATTCTCCTCCCCATATGGTCCCATCCAGCCCGAAACCTGTCCCATCAAAGCTCACACCGATGACGTCCCCTTCAATCCCATTTTCTGCCATGACGCTCACAATATGGGCATGGTGATGCTGCACACCGATTTTCTCGGTATGGGGAAGAGAAAGGGCATATTTCGTCGAAAGATAATCAGGGTGAAGGTCATAGGCAACAACTTTAGGTTTGATGGAGAAAAGATTCTTGAAGTGTTCGATTCCTCCTTCAAAGGATCGAAGGGTTTCCAAATTTTCCAGATCTCCGATATGATGGCTCACGAAAGCATAGGGGCCGCGGGTCAGGCAGAACGTATTTTTGAGTTCCCCCCCGCAGGCGAGGATGCTCTCAAGGGGGAAAGCCAGCTTGACGGGAAAGGGAACATAACCTCTTGCCCTGCGGATGATGTAAGGCTTTGCTTTGAAAACCCGGACGACCGAATCGTCACACCTCATATGGATCTCCCGATCATGGAGGAGAAAATAATCCGCTATGCCACTGAGGCGGTGAAGGGCCTCTTCGTTTCTGTAGGCAATGGGTTCATCACTCACATTGCCGCTCGTCATCACCAGGTTTTTCAGGGGACCTTGGAGAAGCAAATGATGAAGAGGCGAATAGGGGAGCATGACGCCCAGGGAATCCTGGAAAGGAGCCACGGCGGAAGCAATCGCAGAGCCGTTTTTCCTTTTTAGAATGACAATAGGCCTTTCACGGCTCAGCAATAGCCCTTCCTCTTCTTTGTTCACTTCACAGTGCTTTTTGACCTCCTCCA
>JAHECH010000326.1 GCA_024641835.1 Deltaproteobacteria bacterium | reverse complement strand
GCTGCCAAGGAACAGGTGGAAAGCCTCGGGGCGAAATTTGTGGAGGTTCCCTCGGAGGAGGCGGAGTCCGCCGAGACGGCGGGGGGTTATGCAAGAGAGATGAGCGAGGAGTATAAGAAGAAACAGGCTAAATTGATCCACGAGACGGCCAAGAAATCGGACATCATCATTACAACCGCGCTCATCCCCGGGAAACCGGCCCCCGTACTGGTCACGGAGGAGATGGTCAGGGACATGAAGCCAGGCTCCGTGATCTTCGACCTAGCTGGCCCTGCGGGCGGAAACTGCCCGCTCTGCGTCATGGACCAGGTAGTGGTGGTTCACGGTGTAGCCATCCTCAGCTACGAGAACGTGCCGAGTCGCGTCCCCATGGATGCGAGCAGCCTTTATGCCAGGAACGTCTTCAACTTCCTGGTCCCCATAATCGACAAGGAGACCAAGTCCCTTCGCATCGACACGGAGGACGAAATCATCCGGGGCGCCCTGTTAACCCACCAAGGCCTCATCGTGCACCCATCCTTCAAGTCATGAAAGGAGGCAGGAAGCAATGATCCACGAGTTGTTGAACACCCTTCCCTTGATCCTCGCCGGCGCCACTGCGGAAGGCGGCGTAGACCCACTCGTTTTCAACATTACCGTCTTCGTACTGGCCGTCTTCGTAGGGTATTTCGTCATCTGGAGCGTGACGCCCGCGCTCCACACCCCGCTGATGTCGGTGACCAACGCAATCTCCGGGATCATCATTGTAGGGGCC
The DNA here is from genome assembly GCA_024641835.1 of Deltaproteobacteria bacterium. Taxonomy (GTDB): domain Bacteria; phylum Desulfobacterota; class DSM-4660; order Desulfatiglandales; family HGW-15; genus JAHECH01. Next base: position 4,883 of record JAHECH010000326.1, on the reverse strand, counting down.
TTGATCGCTGCAGCCCCCCGGGTCATGACCGGGGCGACCATCATCGGGTACGTGGCTGTGGCCATCTCCTTTGTCAACATCTTCGGCGGATTCATCGTCACCCAGCGGATGCTCGAGATGTTTAAGAAAAAGAAGCGATAGGAAAGGGGTTTGCCATGAGCGGGGCCATCATTCTCATCTACGTCCTGACCGCCATCTGTTTCATTCTGGCTCTCAAGGGGTTGTCTTCACCAACAACCGCCCGGCAGGGCAACATCGTGGCCATCGCAGGAATGGCTTTGGCTATCATCACAACCCTCTTTTACATGGGCAGCGGTCGGTTGCCCGAGCTGGCACCCGATGCAACTACCTATGTGCTCATCGGCATCGGCGTCATCCTCGGGGGCGGCGTCGGCACGTTGATCGCTCTCCGCGTCCGGATGAAATCCATACCTCAACTGGTGGCGGCCTTTCATAGCCTGGTGGGACGCTCCCCAATCTTACGGCATCGGCACCCCGGGCGACATCAAGCTCTCAAGCCTGATCGAAATGAGCCTCGGATCAGCGATCGGCGCCATCACGTTCACCGGTTCCGTGGTAGCCTTTGCCAAGCTGCAAGGTCTCGTCGGCGGCGCGCCGGTCGTCTTCAAGGGCCAGCACCTCCTGAACCTCCTGATCGGACTTGTCATCATCGCTTTGATCGTTTCCTTCAGCATGAATCTCGGCCCTCAGGCCCTCGCCTTCTGGGCCATGGCTGGGCTTTCCTTCGTTGTCGGGGTAACCCTCATCATCCCCATCGGTGGAGCGGACATGCCTGTCGTCATATCCATGCTCAACTCTTACTCGGGGTGGGCCGCGGCGGGCATCGGCTTCACTCTCAACAACCCCCTTCTCATCATCACCGGCGCCCTTGTGGGATCGAGCGGAGCGATCCTCAGCTACATCATGTGCCGCGCCATGAACCGGTCGTTCTTTAATGTCATCCTCGGGGGGTTTGGGACCGGCGAGGGAGCGGCCGCAGCCTCCGCATCGCGGGGCAAGGGCGCAAAGGCGGGAAGCGCTGAAGACGCAGCCTTCATAATGAAAAACGCCCAGTCTGTCATCATCGTACCTGGCTACGGCATGGCCGTGGCTCAGGCCCAGCATGCCGTAAGAGAGCTCTACGACATACTGAGCAAAGAAGGCGTGAGCGTCCGTTTCGCCATCCACCCGGTTGCAGGCAGGATGCCTGGCCACATGAATGTGCTCCTGGCAGAGGCCAACATCCCCTACGACATGGTTTTCGAACTCGAGGAGATTAACAGCGACTTTGCCAGCTGCGACGTGGCGTACGTGATCGGTGCAAACGACGTGACCAACCCCGCTGCCAAGGAGCCAGGAAGCCCGATATTCGGGATGCCTATCCTGGAGGTGGACAAAGCAAAGACTGTCTTCTTCATCAAGCGAAGCCTCTCGCCCGGTTATGCGGGGATCGACAACAGGCTGTTCTACGCCGACAACACGATGATGCTCTTCGCCGACGCAAAGAAGATGACCGAGGAGATCGTGAGGGCCCTGCATTAGCAGCTTGAATGCGGCCTAGAAGACCGCCTCCCGGAAGGGGACATGAGCGCCAACTTAAAGCTGACCGCGGAAGGATGGAAGGCCGGGGATGCCTTTTCTGGATGTGACTGGCGGGAGGGCGCTGTCTTCTCACGGTTTATCTGTGGGGGAAACCCCTGGCCCCGAGCGAAGTCGAGGGGAACAGCGGGAGGGGGCAGAACTCCCCCGTAGATAAACCGTTGAAAAGACCAGCCCGGGAGACTTGGAACGTAAGAAAAGGTATCATCGGCCGGTTAAGACAGCGCTCATGCGACAGGGGGGCGGGGGCGCGACACTGGTAGAACTAAGTGCACCCGCCCAAGAGGTGCTTAGCCCCTACCATGGCCTGGAGCTTCCCGAAGGCGATGTGCCAGGGTAGGTGATTCATACCGCAGGAGCTGGTGATGAGTATCTGCTCCGGTCGAAGCCAGGGCGCAGAATTTTCGTCGGATCTCAAATCTTGATCTTCGCCCAACGAATGAAGAGCTCGGCAACGAGCCCGATCCCAAAGGCCCACGCCATATTGGGCACCTGGGAAATGGCTGCGGCCAAAGGCCTGGGTTGGGGGAGAGCATCACTGAGACGGTGTTGTCTTCAGCTTTTCTTTTGCCTTTAGCAGATTGTCATAAACTGCTTTGTTGGCGGGGTTGATTGCCAGCGCCTTTTCCCATTCCCCTGTCGCTTCTTGAATTCGCCCCTGCCTGGAATAGACATTCCCGAGGTTGCCATGGGCGTCGGGATGGCGAGGATCAATGCTCAAAGCCATCTTGTATTGCGCGATGGCATTCTCCAGTTGACCTTTGTAAAAATACATATTGCCCAGGTTACTGTGGGCGTTGGCATTTCTAGCGTTCAGCGCAATCGCTTTCTGATAGCAGCTCATCGCCTTATCCACTTGTCCAAGATGGAAATATACGCTTCCAAGATTGTTGTACGCCGTGTCGTTCTCCATATTGATCGCGATGGCTTTTTCAAAGTATTCTTTGGCTTTTTCCATCTGCCCCAGGTGGTAGTAAATGTTTCCCAAATTCTGGTACGCGCCTTCGTGTTTGGGATTCAACGCCAGCGTTTCTTCATATTCCTGAATCGCCAGGTCGTACTGACCTTGATTCTGGTAAATGCTGCCGATGCTGAAATGGATTTCGTAGTTGGCTTTGTCTAACGAGAGCGCTTTTTGATATTCCTGAAGCGCCTTATCATAAAGATTCATTCTGGTATAAGTAGTCGCAAGATTCCGGTGCGCATTGATATTTTTTGGGTTTACTTCAATCGCTTTTAAGAATTCCTTTTCAGCATTCTGGTATTGCCCCTCGTTGAAATAGACAGACCCAAGGTTGCTGAATGCCACAGACCGGCTGTCCAAGAAGCTAAAATAGCTGAAGTTCCGATTGACCAGAATGAAGAGGATGATCAGGATGGCGAAAATGATCCCGAGAGATTTCATTCCTCCCCTGATAAGCATCTGCTTCAAGGACCAAAGAGAATAAGCCGCCATGATCATAAGACAAGGCACTGCCGGCAGACGGTAACGATCCGACATAAAGAACAGAACCACCGAACCCATGTATGCAACGATGAACAGAAGAATCAGAAAAGCGTTTTCCCGCCTTTTCAAGACCAGTCCGATGCCGAGAAGGGCTAGGGGGGAGATGAGGCCGAAAGAAAGAAGGGGCAATTTTAGGACAGGGATGAACTGCCTGCTGAATTCATAGTTGATATTTAGCGCCGGCTCTTCATGCCTCCAGAAAAGGATTGTTTTCTTTACCCAGAGTGCGATTGCCGAGCCTGGATGGTTCACGATAAAATCGATCCCCTTCTTCTGCCAGTACTCAGAAGCCTCATGCGGTGTCAGCGCTCTGCCGGTTTCCTTTTCAGCATAGAGGATGGATTCCTTAATTTGTGTCACAGCGGTGTCGGCGATACCATAGGGGGAAATGAAAACACCGTTCGCTTCAGGGTTGTTTCCGAGATAGAAATTGAAGCCGCCTTGGGCCGAAAAAGGGGTGAATTTGCCGCTGATGACATGGCTTCTGTATGTAATAAGGAATATTATGAGGAAGAATCCACAGCAGAATAAGAGGCAACTCTTTGCAGCCCCGGCGATGCCCAGCCTTGTTTTCAAGCAGAAGAAGAACCATGCTGGGAGCAAAATGAAAAAGAGGATGACATTGGGCCTGGCAGAAAAGACAATGGCCAAAGCGATTCCGGATACAAAGAACACCTTCATGTTTTCATTCTTTTCAGCGTAAGCCATGGCGGAGAGAAAAAGAAGGAGAAAGAACAGGGTAGCGGTGGGCTCGAGGAGGACTCCGGTGTAGAAAATCGTCAGGCTGTAAAAGCTGTACAGGATTGAGGCGATAATCCCCACCGGCCGATTGAATGTCCGAGAAGAGACGTAGAAGATGAGGATGCAGTTCAGGACGTCGAGGAGCCCCTGTATCCATATCACGGGCGCATGGGAATGCCCGAAAACAAAATAGATGGCCGCGAGAAAAAGTGGATAGAACGGGCTTAGGAAGATGGCATCTTTATGAAAGAAGCTTCCCTCCACGATATGCTGGGCAAAGGTATCGAATTCCCTTGAATCCGCACTGAGTCCCATAAATATTGGCGAAGAGGTGACCTGAAAGAGATAGACGATTCGGATAATAAGGGAGACGCTGAAAGCAAGCGCTAAAAGGAGCGGGAAGGCCGGCAGACGGGCGTGTTTGGTTTCGCTCTGGGATGTATCCTTTGTGGCTATTGTCGACGGGACGGCGATCTGCTTGGGTCTCTTTTTCGTTCTTCTTCCCAAGCCTCCTTTTTCCTCAGTGTGACGCTGCATATCATTGTTTCTCGCGAGAGGTCCCCGAGTCCTTCGCTTCCAGCAGGGTATCAACCGAGGCGGAAGCCGAGGGGCTCCCGCTTCGGATATGAAGATCCCTTTGGGGGAAAGGAATCTCTACCCCCGCCTCGCGAAACCGTCGATCGATTTCCAGGTGAAGGTCACTCTGAACCTGGAGTCTATTCGCGACATCTTCCACGAAAACCCTGAGCTCGAAATCAAGGGAGCTGTCGCCGAAATCCAGGAAAAGAACCTGAGGCGGTCGGATCTTCGTCACCAAAGGGTGCTGCTCGGCACAATCCTTGAGGATCTGGAAGACCAGGGGCACGTCTGAGCCATAAGCGACCCCGACGGGTATGGTAAGCCTGGAGAGTCGACTGCTGAGAGTCCAGTTCGTGACCTTAGTGCTGACGAGATCGCTGTTTGGAACGACTACCTCGGCTTGATCGAAGGTCTCCACAATGGTCGCCCGGAGCCCGATTTTTTTGATATGCGCCCA
>JAHECH010000325.1 GCA_024641835.1 Deltaproteobacteria bacterium | reverse complement strand
TAAAAAGACGCCGAAGGTTGCGAGCACCAGGATGATTCCCACAACAACGAGGAGCTCAAGGAGCGTGTACCCTTTCTGAGTTGCCTGGGTCTCCCTATATAACCTCACATTACCATGATGTGCCACTTCTTTGTCCTCCGATTGATTAATCCTCAGTCATTTGCTCGTTACGGTTGGAGTTTCCAGCTGCCCACTCTCATTTTCGAGTTGAAAAAAACTGACTGCGGTGGACAGCCTTTCGAGTTGCTCGCGATGAGAGCGGACCACCTCTGTTGCAGTTTTCCCCGAATCAGGATTTCTTGTCATTATTTCTTCTATGTGGTTGAAGGACTTTAAGGCGTTGTCAGTGGAATCTTTTATGCTTCCTAAGTTTTCTAAGAAAGCCTTCAGCATTTTGTTGAAAGCCTCTTCCTCCTTGTGCAGGTAATCCTTTTTCCTTGTCCTCAGGGGAAAGACGATTTTCCCATTTTCTAATTCCTCGAATGCGCAACGAAAACGATATATAGGACCAATAAGCCTCTGAAAGGCACGAAAAGAATGAAGCCCGAGTAGAATGATGAGGGACAGGACTGCCGGCCAAACCCATGAGGCTTTCTCTAGGATTCTGCTTGCTGCATCGCTCCGGGTTTGAAACCCCAGGCTCTGGTTTTGCATCTCCAGGACATCCGGTACAAAGACGGCGATGGCAAAGAAAGCAACGATGATAAAACTGGCGATGAGGCTCATGGCGAGAAATCGATACTGAAGGGAACTGGTCACCGCGAAAAAGCGCCGACGTCTGTGGTTCATCGTCTTGAGGTCTCCTTTCCGAGTTGTTTTGGCCAAGTCGTCAGCCGGCGTTGCCATTGCCCACCAGCGGAAAATTCAGCGGCGAAGGTCACGCCTGTACAAGAGCGAACCGGGAATTTGGCTTTGCAGGCATGATGGCAAGATCAGCGACGTGGCACATACTGAGCTATTCTCCAGGCCCGCTGTTCAAGATGAACCGTCTACCGTGCGCTGACGCGGGCTCAAAGCCTTTCAACCCAAATACGTGGCTTGCAATATACTTGCCAGAATTGAAAGAATCGCTGTTTCAAGCACTTAGAGCATTTGATTTTGTTGGTGGATTCGTTTGTTGTCAAGGATTGTCGTAATTCGTAAACAATATTACAAAATTTGTTACATCATAACTTGAAAAGAATCAGCATGATAGACAGCCATGACGAAAAAAGAGCTCCCACGTTTATCATTGGAATCCCTCTCCCCGTGCAGGTGATCCGTAGCTAGTCGTTACATTCGATGCGCCATAATAATCTCCAATTGTGGCGGGGTATAGGACAAATGGAGCACCGCCTGGAGCGACCAGAAATAACATTTTCTCATCAGGATAAAGTATTTTGATATGCAAGTTATATGTAGATTGTCGGAGTTCTACGGATAGCTCAGCTGCCTATCGTCCAACTATCCCAGCGTCACTTTCTCTACTCCGGCAATTCTTTGACATAGGAATTTCTCCCCAAACAGTTTGAATCTCCCTGGATCATCTGTCGTGAAGAACGTGATCCTTCCTTTTCTGGATACCCTGCCTTCAATTTCAGGATGGCGATGGAGGTAGTCCTTCAGCTTCTGAGACACGATGTCCGGGCCGTTCAGTATCTTGCAGTTTTTCCCCATGATCCTCTCAATATCGTGCTGCAAAAAGGGGTAGTGAGTACAGCCCAGGATGAGGGTGTCAACCTTTGCATCCTTGAGACGCTGCAAGTATTTCTTCAGGATCATATTGGTTTCAGGCTTACCGACCCAACCTTCTTCCACTAGAGGCACCAGCAGAGGGCATGCCAAGCCGTGGACCTTCAGACCGCCTCTGAGCTTCTCCAGCTCCTGCTCGTAGACTTTCGACTCGATCGTCGCCCGGGTGCCGATCACACCGATGCGGCCGAAACGGGTCACTTCAACACCCGCTTCTGCAAGGGGAATCACAACACCCAAGACACGGCGGTCCGGGAAATAGGAGGGCAACCACTGCTGCTGGATTTTTCTGAGAGCTTTGGCCGATGCTGTATTGCACGCCAGAATGATGAGCATACATCCTTGATCAAAAAGAAAGCCGACCGCCTGACGGGTATACTCATAGATAATATCGAGCGACTTGTTACCGTAAGGCGTACGGGCATTGTCGCCAAGGTAAACGTAGTCATACTCCGGCAAATCTCGCAGGAATGACCGCAGTACGGTCAGGCCGCCAATCCCTGAATCAAAGACGCCAATCATGATGAACTCACTGGTCTGAGGCCTGTCCCGCCGGGGAAGCAAAATAATCCACAATGGCCCGGGTGAGGGCTTCGATGGTATATTCCGGAGCAACAGCACTCACGGTAAGGCTTCTCTCTTCCGCAGTCCTGGCTGTCACCGGCCCGATGCAAGCCACTGCCACCCTTTCCATCCACTTCAAGAACTTATTCCCTTCCGCCTCAAACATCTCAACAAAGTTGCTCACTGTGGAAGAACTGGTGAAGGTGACCATATGGATCTCTCCCTTTTCAAGCAGATCCTTTACCCTCGCCCTCTCGTTGTCCGGCTTCACGGTCCGGTATGCTTTGACCACATCCACCCGGGCCCCCATTTTCTCCAGCTCTTCCGGCAGAAGCTCCCTTGCTTCGGCTGCCCTTGGCAAAAGAATTCTTTTGCCTTTTACTCTTCGGTGCTTAAAGGCTTCCACGGCAGCTTCGGCCCGATACTCATCTGGAACAAGATCCGGGCCTATTCCCTTTTCCTGGACAGCCTCAGCTGTTTTTGACCCTATGGCCCCAACCTTGATTCCTCTCAACTCCCTCACATCCATGCCTGCCGCGCCTAACCTCTCGAAGAAATATTTCACCCCGTTGACGCTCGTGAACAGCACCCAGTGGTAATCCTTAAGAGATTTGATCGCCCTGTCCAGCTCCCTCCAATTCGTTGGAGGAATGATCTTTATTGTGGGAAATTCGATGCACTCTGCTCCCAACTCGGACAGTCCTGCCAAAAAGCTGCTCGCCTGTTCCCTAGCCCTGGTCACCACGATCCTTTTGCCAAAGAGAGGCTTCTTTTCATACCAGTCCAAATCCTTTCTTAAGCCGACTACCTCGCCCACCACAATGATGGCAGGGGGCCTGATCTCTTCTTTCTTAGCCTTTTCGGCAACATCCCGGAGAACACCTGTAACAGTCCTCTGCTGCGGCACCGTCCCTCTTTGAATCACGGCCACAGGTGTCTCTGCAGAACGACCATGATCCATAAGGTTTTTGGCTATGCTGGGTAAATTCCCGACGCCCATGAGAAAGACGAGGGTTCCCGTAGCGGTTGCCAGCTTATCCCAGGCGATCTCTGATCTTTCTTTGGCAGGGTCTTCATGGCCTGTCACGAAAGCCACAGTAGAGGTGTAATCTCGATGGGTGAGAGGAATTCCTGCATAAGCAGGCACTGCAATGGCTGATGTCACTCCAGGGATGACTTCGAAAGGGATTTCCGCCTTGACGAGTTCTTGCGCCTCTTCACCCCCCCTTCCAAACATGAATGGATCGCCCCCTTTGAGCCGAACCACCATCAAACCTTCTCGGGCTCTCTCAACCATGAGCCTGTTGATCTCATCCTGGCTCAGGGTGTGGGCGCTTCCTTCTTTGCCCACGTAGATGATTTCTGACTGCGATTGCGCGTACTGAAGGAAGGAAGGGTTTGCCAGGTGGTCATAGACAATCGCGTCAGCCTTCTCAATACATTCTTTTGCTTTGAGGGTCAGGAGGCCTGGATCACCAGGACCGGCACCTACCAGGTACACCTTTCCTTTTCGCTGTGAAGCCATAGCTTAAGTCCCCAGCTTTGTCTTCTCCCCTTTCACTTAGGAAATCCGAAATCCAAAGCACGAAATCCTAAACAGATCCAAAATTCAAACACTCAAGGGCCATAAGAAGAAGCTAGGCACATCGTCCTAGCGGTATCGCAAGTCAGTTATGCTCTCCCGTAGATTTGCTGGAGTATCTTGTCTGCTCCTAAGGCGAGCATTTTTCTGGCAAGCTGAACGCCTATCTCTTCCGGTCTCTTCTTTGGGCCGACAGCTTCATCCCTAATCAGCTCACTTCCATCCAAGTTCGCGACCATGCCTTGAAGAAGCAGTTTGTCTCCATCAAGTCTCCCGTACCCGGCAATCGGGACTTGACACCCTCCTTTCAGTTCCTTGAGAAAACCTCTCTCTGCTCTCAGCGTCAATTCCGTCTCTTGGTGGTTCAAAAACCCAAGCTGGTTTCGCAGTGAGTGATCAGCCTTTCTGATTTCCAGCCCGAGCACCCCCTGGCCAATGGCCGGGAGAAACATCTCCGTGGGAAGAACCTGGCTGATTCTTTTTTCAAGGCCGAGCCGCCGTAAACCGGCAGAAGCAAGAATAACGGCCTGAAGATCACCCGATTCCATCTTCTTCAGGCGGGTATCGACATTGCCCCTCATGGGAATGACACGAAGATCGGGACGCAGGCGGAGCAGTTGGGCCGAACGCCTCAAACTCCCTGTTCCGACCGATGCTCCCTTAGGCAGATCCTGGATGCTCTCATAGGCGTTAGAAACAAAGGCATCCCTCGGATCTTCTCTCATAGGAAACAGGGAGATCTCGAGGCCCTCCGGCAGCTCCGCAGGCACATCCTTCATGCTGTGAACAGCGATATCAACATCTTTCCTAAGCAGGGCGTCTTCGATTTCTTTGACGAACAGGCCCTTTCCTCCGATTTTACTGAGAGGGGAGCCCAGGATTTTATCGCCTTTGGTTTTTATTCTCACCAACTCCACTCTCACCTCAGAGTATTTCACACCTATTTTTTCTTTCACCCATTGACTCTGAGCGAGGGCGAGTTGACTTCCTCTGGTCCCAATACGTAACAGCATGAATCGATGCCTTGACTAAGTTGAAGTATCTAAACGCATAAAAGATGCTGCGCTCTCCCAGCAGAAATAGAAAACAGAGTTATTCTTTGCGTCTCACTTGCAGAATATACTCGGCCAGTTTCAGATCCTTTGGTGTGGTGATCTTGATGTTCTGTTCCGAGCCTTCTATGACCTTGATGGCGATGCCCATCTTTTCCATGAGCAAAGCATCGTCCGTCATTTCTTCCCATCCCTCTTCGACCGCCCGCTGGTGAGCCTTATGGATATCCCTGTACCGGAAAACCTGCGGTGTTTGAACCAACCAGACCCACCTTCGGTCATAGGTCTTTACGACCAGCCCGCTTTCATCCACTTCTTTTACCGTCTCTCTCGCAGGCATGGCAGCGATCACGGCCCTGTGTCTCCCAGCCGCAGATACTGCTTTACTGATGAGTGACTCTTCAATGAAAGGCCTGACACCGTCATGGATGAGAACAATATTATACTGGCCTTTTGAAGCCTCAATACCCAACCGAACAGAATCCTGGCGTCTTCTGCCGCCAGGGACGACTTGAGCCACCTTTGTGAGCTTGTATTTTTCAACGATTTCCCTTCTGCTGAAATCCACCAACTTCGGAGGAACAACCGCGATAATGGCATGGATGGCTGGACAGGCCTGGAATTTTTCAAGTGTCAGAGCGAGAATGGGCTTCCCCTTGATCTGAAGGAATTGCTTGGCCTTTCCGCCGCCCATGCGTACACCCGCACCAGCAGCAGGAATGA
>JAHECH010000324.1 GCA_024641835.1 Deltaproteobacteria bacterium | reverse complement strand
CCTGCGGAGAGGCTACCTTTGGGGGCTTTTTTAACCATGACAACCTCCGGAACTACAAGCACCGTTGTAACAGTGACAACTACCACTACGACCTAATCCAGAAACCTCACCACCGGTGGCTCAATCTCATGGTCATACTCCACCGTCCACCTGATATCTATTGTTCTCCAAGATTTATATGAGGTAGCGCCACCTTATTGCGAACTCAAAACCGTTATTCTTGCCGGAGCTCGCGCATGAGCAACTCCAAATGTGCAAACTTTACTTTGAATGCTCCAAGATTTCGCAACCAGTAAAAAGCTTTGGCAACTTTCCTTTCTTGACAAAAACTGAATGAGCCTGTTGCGTCACTCAGAAGGAGGACGTTAAGACTTCACATTTGTCTCTTTCTGTTGAAGAGATCTTGACCCTCGTTCGAGACCCTGAGAACCAAGCCTATGGTGCTCCTTCACTTCTTGGAGAGGAAACGGAAAGGGTTAAGTGATCACTTTCTTATAAAGAAAGCTGTCTACGATGCCAAAAATACGAGAGGTAGATTCCTCAACCCCATCATTCAATCCGCGCGGCACAATTCTAAGCATGTCACCTGGGCACCTTTCAATTGGGACTGCATATTCGAGGCGTCTTATTATTCTAGCGGAAATCATTCGTGTTACCCAATCGCCTTAACTGATGCAAGTTAGGAAAACAGTCTCAACTTGGCTTGGTACACGTGTGCGGAGATTGTTTTGTATCTAGATTCAAACCTCCTGATAGTAGCCAATGGGTATTCCCTATCTTTTTCCCCAAACGGGCTATCGGTCAGCGCCGCCTTAAATTCACGAAAAGCTCTCATAACGCTATCGTAATGCAGTATTTTCCTCCAAACGTTTTCATTCCTGAGATCATTAATAACTCCGAGAGAAACGCTTGCAGCTTTAATGGAAGACAATATGGCGCTTTGTTCTTCCTGTTTTGGATCCCTCATATAGCGCTCGCCAAGGACAAAGAGGCCGCTGATCTGGGTTTGAAACGTATTTAGTAAGTCAAATACCATATCCGATTTTCTTATGTTTCTGCTGACTAGGCTGTGAATGATATAAGTAAAAAAAATAGCAATCAGGATCGTCACGCACAACTGTATGATCTCGATGAGTTTTATTTTAAGGAACGAAGGATCACCAACGCAGTTACCTGCAATGATTACACCTGCCAGAATGCCAATTAAAAGGCCGCAAATTCCATAACAGATGGCACCCATTCCCCTAAGCATTGGCGTCCTCGATATAGCCTTTAATCTCGTCAATAAGCAATTTGTCTTCTTCCGAAATGAATTCTAATCTTTTCAAGCACCAGCTTTTTCCGTACTTTCTTGCTAGGCCGCCAAAGGCCTCTTCCAGAAAAGATGTAGCGTATCCTTCAACGCCATCGAGGATGACTCTGACTTTGTATTCTGCGGATTCATCCTGAAAATGAGGCTCTAGAAATTTAAGCCTGAATTCCTCACCTGAGAACTCCCCGTCCTTTTTGTACCTTGCAGCAGGGGTTGTCGTATAGTCCTCTGCGATATTTATGGTGGCAGTTTTGTGCATGTCAGTCATTTCGGCCTCCCTTTCTCAAAGGAGAACTTAGCGAAAGGAATTCTCAGCCAACTGCGGAATATCCCACGAGAGCAAAGTGCCGTAAAATTTCTTTCCTAACTCCTTTGTATTTGTGTCGTTTCCGTCACAATAAACGTAGCCGTTGTTTGAGATTATTGTGAGTCTCTCCATTTCATTGCTTTCCACGTACCTACGAATCCTCGGAAGCCCTTTTCCTCGCCATTTCGCTTTGGTTTGAGTTCGAAATTCCCCCATCAATGCTGAGGCAATTAATTCACTGTCATCTCGCCCACCCCAGATCCCAGTGAATTTCTCAATGAATGTTCTTCGAATTGTCGCGGGTATTCCGAGGCCGTTATCAAGAAATGTGAAATGGACAGAATCAGTTTCTCGCCCATACATCGCAACTATCCACCACTTTGAGAATTTCTCCATCCCAGTTTCGTATGCATGATTGCGTGTATTGGCCATACATTCGATCAATGTTGGATAAATACTTCTTAGAGACACAATGTTGTTTGCTTTCAAGTGTCCCTTTACAAAATCCACGACGCCCTTGGCGACCTGACCATCGACTAACACTTTGGTTTCTATTTTGAAAATGTTATTCTCACCTGTAGTGATGCGCCCAGAATAGTTGACGTGATCATAAAAACCAGATTCCATCAGCAGCTCTCGGCACCTTAGATTTTGGGGAACGTTCCCTGAAACATAATCATGCCCCATGGCCTTCTCCGAATAATGAAAGCGCGAGAGCATGTAAAGGATTGCGTCCTCCGTCATTTGTGAGACATCCGACATATCGAAGAAAATTCTTCGATCCTCACGGACATGCCGGTAGTAATCACGAAAGAAAGACAATGTTTCATCAGGATTGTTTATTATACTAAAATTAGCGGGAGCCTTTAACTCCACCTTTCGTCTTTTCTTCACACGATCTGCATATGTAACCCGCTTTGGTAAGTAGAGTGGCCTTTCGGCGAAAGACGCTATTTTTGCCCTTTTAGATTTGTTTTCTTGTTTTCTTTTAAGTCTCCTTCTGGATATCCTTGCAGAGTGTTCTTTCCACTCTATGCTCTGATAAACCTTTTTCATTCTCCCACCTTGTGCATTCCGCCTGAGAGAAATGCCCCGCTATAGGCTCGTTCTTACCCAAGTGCGGTTCCGATCTCAGAAGCAATTATTATGGGGGGACTTTTTGTTGGCAATAATAATAGCAAAAGCGTGAGAATTTATGTAGATAAAAATACTTGGACAAAGTCCAAGTATTGCTTATTGTTTCTTATTGCCTGGAGTGGTTGCCCACTTTCGGTTAGGCTCCCTACCCGCCTTGACAGGGGTGCTCTGCTTCATCCCTCCCGTGATGGGATTTGTTGTCTTGAGTGACTTATCGCCTCTTCAGGTGGGCCGTTAGCTCACCACAGATTTACCTGTCAAAGAACCTTTCCAACCCTTGCCGAGGTATTCAGCAACCTCTGATCGTCGAAATTTAGCCTCGCGGAGCCGCTACAGTGAGGCTACGGCGGCCTACTTCTGCCTTCCTCTGTGACATTGCTAGGGCCAATTCTCAAATCCTGAGCTATCCTTCCAGAAGGTAAAACGGATAATGCCTCATCTATGATTCTTCCATTCTGGCCTCTGGTGAAGCCTGTAAATTTGTATCTCATAAAATCACCTCATTGATTTTTGGCCTTTGCGTGCAGAAGGGGATTATGAAAACCCGAATTGAGGACTCCATGCAATCGCCTTCCCCTGCACCGTTAAGCCTGGTTTGCAAGAAGCCCTCTGCCAAGGATACAAATGCCTGGACAAAATAACCTTCCAATGATAAACCTTGTTGGCACCAGAAAACGGAGCGGGCTCCTTTGAAACAAACCTTTCTTCTTTCAGAAGTTACGGTCCATGACCCTCACCAAAGACCACATTAGAGCTTCCATCCAAAACCAGCTTGGCGTTTCCAAGTCCGAATCCTCTCACTTCGTTGAATCCATCCAAGAGACTATCAGGAAGACCCTGGAATCCGGAGAGGACGTTCTCATCACTGGGTTTGGAAAATTTACCGTCAGGGAAAAGGGAGCTCGACGAGGAAGGAATCCCAAGAACGGGGAGCACTTGACCTTGGAGCCGCGGAGAGTGGTCACGTTCAAATGTTCTCGGGTTATAAGGGACAGACTGAACGGCAAGGGTTGATCATGTGCTTTGAGTCCATCATGGGTGAGGGAGGGGATGACGAAAGGAAGCTCCTTGTCGAACTTGGCCTGAGAGGAAACGAAATCTCCCAGTGAATCTGTGTGAGAAAAACTCTCCAAAACCTGCCAAAACTGGAGAAAATTGGAAAAGGCGTGGAAAAAGAAATCTAGTGTTTTCAAATCATTAAAATAATATGAGGAGGTTAGGAAACTCGGGGTAACTAACTCTTAATCAATTGGCCGAAGGTTCGAGTCCTTCCAGGCCCACCAGAAATATCAAGGGGTTGACCATTCGTGGCAACCTTTTTTTGCCTGGGCTCATCGCCTCCATTGCATGGGTAAACGTGGGACTACTCGGTCATTTTGGCATGTCGCGCAGGATCTCAGAGGCGGTTTTTATAAAATCGGGGCAAAGGGTCTGAAAGAGATTTTCCTTTGTCGCCCTCTCTCTGCCGTCACTCGTGCCCAGATCTACCCCGATGAGATCCTTGCATAGCATGGTCCCGTGTCGAGCTTCAAAACGACGGATAAAATCCTTCACCAGGCCGTAGGCTTTGAACCTGGCATCCCGCTCATCTTTCTCGCCTTGAACTCTCAGCCCGATGACCATGAAAGCGCCTGTGACTGCGCCGCACTCCTTCCCGAGGCCCATCCCTGAGCCGAAGGCACGGCCAAGCTTAGAAGCGGTCTGACGATCAATCCCATGGGGCTCACCGAAACTGGCAAGGATCGACTGTGTTCAACTGAACCCTTGTTTGAATAGGGCGAGCGCGGTTTCAACACGATCCATGAGGCGCACCTCCGTAATCAGGATGTAGCCAATCTCAGAGAGGATGCATGATGGCATAGACAGGGGCAAAAGGCAACAGGCTGTTGCGAAATCACTCCGGGAGCCCTTGACATGGATGAGGAAGAGGATATGCTTCTTCGGTGAAGATGGGAGCAAGAAAGAGGACTGGCGCCATGGTGAAAGCCAAGTTACCTGTAGGGAAGATCAATCCGGATGTCCTTGGAAAGTTCATTGCCAAATATACGGGACGCGACCATCGAATAGTCATCGGTCCCGGGGTAGGGGAGGATGCCACGATCATCGACATGGGCGATACCTACCTTGTGGCAAAGACGGATCCGATTACGCACGTGACAAACGAAATCGGCCATTATGCGGTCAATGTCAACGCCAATGACATTGCCGCCATGGGCGGAAAACCGCTATGGTTTCTCGCCACCCTTCTCATGCCTCAGGAAAGCGATGAGAATGCTATTGAGAACATCTTTTCCCAGATCTCCGAAGCCTGCAACGCCCTGAGCGTGAGTTACTGCGGCGGGCATACGGAAGTGACAACGAGCGTCAATGTTCCCGTGGTTGTGGGGCAGATGCTGGGAGAAGTCACCAAAGGCCGACTCAAACCGAGTTCAGGGGCCCAGCCTGGGGATGACCTGATCATGACGAAGGCAGCTGCAATCGAGGGTACGGCTATCATTGCTATGGAAAAAGAGAAAGAGCTGAGCGTCCATTTCCCAAGAGAATTCATCCTGCGGGCCCAGAAGTATCTTCACCATCCCGGAATCAGCATCGTTAAAGAGGCTGCTATTGCGTCTTCTTTTCCAGACGTCCACGCTCTGCATGACCCGACGGAAGGGGGAATTGCAACAGGGATCTTTGAATTGGCGACGGCGAGCCATCTCGGTGTGGAGGTGTATCACGAGAGGATTCCCATGAGTCACGAAACTCAAAGGTTATGCGAGCACTTTGGTGTTGATCCTTTGGGGGTCTTTGCATCCGGCTCTCTCCTGATAGGGGCATCTCCCTCAGTTTCCCAGGGCGTGATTGCCGCATTGCAGGCAGAAGGGATCAACGCAGTACGCATCGCAACCCTGGTC
>JAHECH010000323.1 GCA_024641835.1 Deltaproteobacteria bacterium | reverse complement strand
GAGCGTGGCCCTCACCCGATTTCCGGGCAGGAGGATTGTGGTAAGCCTGATCAACACGGGGATGGGTCTTCCACCTGTCGTCGTGGGGCTTTTCGTCACGATCCTTCTCTGGAGAAACGGACCCCTCGGAATCCTTGGGATCCTCTATACGCCTCTGGCGATGATCATCGCCCAGGCGATTATCGCAACGCCTATCGTGATGGGTATCACCCTGGCCGCGGTTCAGCACCTTCCCGCAAAACTCCGTCTTCAGATTCTAGCTCTCGGCGCCACCCGTATCCAGATGGTCTGGATCCTGGTTAAGGAGGCTAGACTGCCACTGCTCGCAGCGGTTATGGCGGGATTTGGGGGCGTGATCTCAGAGGTCGGGGCATCTATCATGGTCGGCGGGAACATCAAGGGATACTCCCGAGTCCTCACCACAGCCACTGTCCTGGAGACAAGCCGGGGGAATTTCGATGTGGCCATTGCCCTCTCAATCATCCTTCTCATGCTTGCCTATCTGATCAACTTGGTGCTCACCCAGGTGCAGCAGAGGGAAAGGCCGCGATGAGCACTTCCTTGCCTGTATTCGAAGCCAAGGATCTCCAGGTCCTCAGAGGAGGATCCCTGATCCTGAACGTCCCACATTTCTCTGTGGGTGAGGGGGAGATTTTTGTCCTCATCGGTCCAAACGGTGCAGGCAAGAGCACTCTTCTTCAAGCCCTGTCCGCTCTGCTGAAACCCTCTCGAGGTGAGATCTTTTTCAGAGGCCGGAAGATTGGCGCGGATATCTCCGTGCTTCAGTACCGAAGGAGGCTTGCCATGATCCTCCAGGAGCCTCTCCTTTTTGATACGACGGTGTACAACAATGTGGCGAGCGGCCTGAAGATCCGGCGAATGAAAAAGGAGGAGATCGAACCGATCGTAAGGAGGGCCCTGGAGCGGTTCGGGATTGCCCACCTGAAGGATCGTTCGGCGCGAACCCTCTCAGGGGGTGAGGCCCGCAGGGCAAGCATCGCCCGAGCCTTTGCCACGAATCCTGAGGTCCTGCTTCTGGATGAACCCTTTTCAGCCCTTGATCCGATCATGCGGGAGGCTTTGATCGAGGACCTGGCCCAAGTCCTTCGAGAGACGCGGATTACCACGATTTTTGTCACCCATGACCGTGCCGAGGCTTTCCGCCTCGCCACTCGGGTTGGGGTGATGAACGGCGGGGAGATACTACAGACTGGTTCATGTGAAGAGGTGATGAATCACCCCGTCAACGAGTTTGTGGCATCCTTAGTGGGGGTTGAGACCATTCTCCATGCTGAAGTGACCCAGAGGAACAGCAGCACTTTGATTGCCTCTGTTTCAGGACAGGACATCGAAGCAGTCGGGAATATGGATCCAGGAGAAGGGGTCGTCCTATGCATTAGGCCTGAGAATGTGACCCTCTGGAACACGGCTCCCGGAGATCCAGCGAGCGGGAAGAACACGCTCCGAGGGAAGGTCGAGAAGATCACATCAATGGGTCCTTATCATAAGGTTCGCCTGAACTGCGGATTCCCGCTGGTGGCCTATGTCCCAACCCATGCTCTAACAGCCCTTCATTTGAAAGAAGGGGCTGAGGCGCTTGCCTCCTTCGACGCCGCGGCGGTCCATGTCATCCGACGTGCGATGGGCGTTGGGTACGAACAGAAGGGCCGCCTCTCCTGAGTCCACAGAGCGGGAAGGGGAAGTAAAGGGGAGGTCATTGACCACATCGCTAGAGTTTGTGCTAGTGGAACAAAGTCAAGAGGTAGCTCATACCAAGATAAAGAATGGTGAGGGCGAGCACCAACTTGATCAATCTTGCGGGAAAGTATTTCTGCAGGCGGGCACCGCAGTACATGCCTAAGAAACCCCCTGCACCAAAAAGGGCGCCGAGCATCCAATCAGGAGCAATTAAGAGTCCTGTGTGGGCATAGAGGGGAGCGATCATCGCGTAGAAAATCACCCCCGCAATAGAAGTAAGAAAGGTTCCGAGTAGAGCTGCTCCTGCGATGGTGTAAATGGGAAGATGGAAAATTGCAACGAGGAAAGGAGCGATGATCGCTCCTCCGCCAATGCCGTATGTGCCCCCTACAATTCCCACGGCAAAGGCAAGGGCGAAAAGGCTAACCGTATTGAAGGAAAAATGTTCACCATAGAACTCGTAAACACACTCAGTCAGAGAAAACCGTAAAGTACTGATGACAGGATTCTGCATCTCACCTGTCCCAAGTGCCTTCCTCATCTCCCTAGACCTTTCCCTGAATCTATCTTCTATTTCTTTGGCCTTTGATCTCTCCTGGTTGATCTTTCCCCTAAGATCGAGGAGAAGTCTCAGTGCTATGTAGAGGAGAACGCACCCCATAAACAACTTGAACCGCTTCGGATCTGGAAGGTACTTGATCCTGATGATGGCTCCAATAAAGACCCCCGGAAGAGTTCCGAAGATGGTGACCCAAGCGACAGGCCACGTCATCCTCCCTTCCCTGATATATCGGTAAACCCCGCTGGGTATAGCAACAATGTTAAAGACAAGGTTCGTGGAACTCACAGCAGGGCTTGTGAACCCTAGTACGCTCACCTGAAAGGGAAGGAGAAGAAAAGCGCCAGAGACTCCTCCCATGGAAGTGAAGAAAGAAACCACAAAGGAGACCGCAAGAGGGATCAAGGGTGAGACTTCAACACCTGATGTTGGGAAATACATAGGACACCTCGGGAAGTCAAAATTCAAGAGTCTAAGAGGCTCTCAATCAATCGGCTGAAGGGGCGTCTTTCTAATCCTAAGAAGATTGATACGTATTTTAACGCCAGCTACTTACAATCTCAAGAGTCGTCGGCTGCCGTTGAGTTGAGGCGGACAGAGTCGCAGGAAAGCTTCTCCGCCGACTCGATGTGTCAGGACATCACGACCCTGTGCATCTCTCAGGAGGGTTTTCTTATTGACTACAAGGGCAGAGGAATGTAAAAAGTGTGAAATTCTGAAAGTTGACGGGTGATACCCGCTCATTCGATTCTTCCTTACGATAGCCCCAATCGTCGTGTTGCTCATGGAATTCACAGAGGAATTTATCCGTTACGTAAATAACAACCCCCTTTACGCCACCATTGGTATCAGGATTGAGAAAGCTGTCGATGGCGAAGCACGTTCCAGTTTAGATCCCAACCCCAATATCTGCTGGCCTTTTCCGGGTCAACCCCACGGCGGTATCCTCTTCACCCTGATGGATACAACCA
Organism: Deltaproteobacteria bacterium; assembly: GCA_024641835.1. Taxonomy (GTDB): domain Bacteria; phylum Desulfobacterota; class DSM-4660; order Desulfatiglandales; family HGW-15; genus JAHECH01. The sequence continues at coordinate 2,451 of JAHECH010000323.1, read as the reverse complement.
TGGCAGTCGCCATCTTCTCCAGCCTGGAGGGCGGGCAAAACTGCACAACCATCCACGCGGACATCCAGTACACCCTTCCCGCAAAAGGGAATCATTTCACCTGCGTTGCCCGAATCACGCACGAGACAGGCCGTCTGACTTTCGTCCGCGGTGAGATCCATGACGTGGACAATCAACTTGTCGCCTTGGGACAAGCGACATTTCGGGTCATTAGGCATGACCCGATGGAGCCATCTTGAATAAAATGTCAGGAACGATGTTGAACATCCATTCAGGAGAATCAATAATTTCAGCAAGAGTGAGCACCATCAAGGGATACGTGTACGTTATCATGGCCGCTGTGATGTGGGCCTCCTCCGGTACAGCTGGGAAAGCCCTTTTTCAAGGGGGGGTGAGCCCTTTCGAAGTGACCCAGATTCGCGTTACCTTTGGTTCAGCTCTGCTGGCGCTCGTCCTTGCTGTTCTTGCCAGGGATGCTTTCAGAATCCGCAGGAGGGATGTAGGATATTTCTTTATTCTCGGCTCTGTGGCCATGGCCTTGGTTCAAGGATCCTACTTCTACACCATCAGCAAGATCCAAGTCGCTGCCGCCATCCTGCTTCAGTATCTCGCTCCCATTTTTGTGGCCGTTTTTTCCATGTGCTTCTGGAAAGAGCGGCTCACCTTCATCAAACTGATCGCTCTGTTCTCCGCACTGAGTGGATGTTACCTGGTCGTCGGAGGATACAATTTGCAACTCCTCCAGATGAATCGACTGGGGATTGCAGGGGGGTTGATCTCTGCGATCACTTTCGCGGGGTACACCCTTCTGGGAGAACGGGCCATGCACCGGTATCAGCCCTGGACCATCCTTTTCTATGCCCTTGCTTTTGCAGCATTGACGTGGCACATCATTTATCCTCCTTTTCATTACCTCACCGTCAGATTCAGCGTGGTCCAATGGATGGGGTTGCTCTACATCACGGTCGTGGGAACGGTACTGCCCTTTGGCCTTTTCTTTATGGGAGTGAACTACATCCGGGCTACTCGAGCAAGCATCACTGCAACACTGGAGCCCATATCTGCTGGGTTCATCGCCTTTTTTGCTCTAGGAGAGAAAATGGCTTTTCTCCAGATGATAGGGGGAACACTCGTGATCGCAGCCGTCATCCTTCTTCAGTTCCAGCAAGAACAGGATGAAATGGCACCTGCAATGATTCGAACAAAAAGAAAGTAGCGAAAAATACTGCAGCAAGTTACCTACGGATTTTCCAGCGAATCATGAGACTAAATCTATTCCAGAGAACCCAGGCCTATGCTTCTTTCGTCTTCCTTCTTCTCCTGTCTTTTGCGGCAAATGTCTGGGCCAATTCCCTTTCTCTTGAAGAATACCGATCTCGAGTGAGCGATGGCGTAAACCTGCTCCAATCGAGAGAGGGGAAGGTTCAAGGTGAAGAGATGGCAACACTTGAGGAATGGTTTCCCCCTGAGTTCAGTGTTACCAATGCGAGGGGGGAGGTCATTCAGGTGGACGGAAACACCACGCGTCAATGGATCAACGAAGCCGGGATCTCTCCTGATGGGAGGAAGAAGCTTCTGGAATACCTGAGGGCTCTTTCAGAGCAGCTTGCATGGGAGAAGAGAGAGTCCCCAATGACGACATCCGAGTGGCCGAAAAGCAGGGCGAGCCTCGATCAAGTCTACCGTGCGAGGGAATTTCGACTCTTGCAGGAAACGGAGCCCCCTGCATGGCGGGCTTATTTGAAGGATCTGCTGATGCGGCTCATGGAATGGCTTCGCGAGCACATGGGTGCCATAGAGGGAGTCCGGCTGCGATGGATTCCGTACGCGGTCTACGGAGTGCTTGTTTTTACAGGAATCATCCTCGTGGCGTGGATTCTGCGTTCAGCAGGGTCCCTCGGCTGGCGATGGGAGCGACGTAAGATGAAGCACGCTTCTGTCGCGATACGAACCCCAGAGGTGGGCTGGCAAACCTTGCGTGCTGAGGCGGATAGAAAGGCCCGGGAAGGCGCTTTTCGTGAAGCCATTCGATCGTTCTTTGTCTCCGTGCTCGTGGAGGGCCATGGAAAAGGCTGGTGGGTCTATCGACGGGAGGCAACAAACAAGGAACACTTTGCGCGGGTGGAAGGATCGGAGGAAAGACGCAACGCCCTCAGACAACTGATCGATCTTTACGAAGAGGCATGGTACGGGCTGGGAAAGCCGAAAGAAGAGTCATTTCGCAAATGCAAGGAGTGGTTGAGTCAAATGGAGGCCGCCTCATGAGGTTCGGAAGTTTTCCAGCCTGGCTGAAAATCATGATCCTTTGCACTTTCGTTTTCATCCTGGCATATGGCCTGATGGCCTGGGAGGCATGGCGAACAGGGGGTGGAGGGACCGGCCGGCCGACCACCTACAGCGCAGGATCCCTCGGGTATAAAGCCCTTTATCTCTGGCTGATGGACCTTGGCA